>JAIBHQ010000180.1 GCA_020028595.1 Nitrospirota bacterium | reverse complement strand
ACCCGCCTTCGGGGCCGATGGCGAGCGCGATGGTCTGTGTGGGTGAGGAGGGAAGCGTGATGGCGCCGAGGCGTTGTCCGGTTCCTCGTTCGCTCAAGATTAATTTCAGCGCCGCCGGAGCCGGCGTCGAAAAAAACTCCATGGCGGTGCAGGGAGTGCCGATGGCCGGCACGTCCCACCGCTCAGACTGTTGCGCCGCTTCGATCGCAATCCGCTGCCAGCGTTCCTGCTGGGAGCCGACCCGCTCCTGCTTCGGCCTGACAATCGTGTGTTCCGACACCAATGGCACAATGGCGGCGGCGCCAAGCTCCGTGGTTTTCTGGATGGCCCAATCCATCCGCTCGCCTTTCAAAATGGCCTGTCCGATCAGAATGCGGGGTGCCGAAGAGGCCGGCCCGGTGCGTTGCTCGATGACCGTCCCGCTCAGCATCCGGCGATCCACATGGGTGACTTCAATGAGATAGCGCTGCCGGCGCTCATCGCCGACCCAGATCCGCTCGCCGGTCTGGACGCGCAGGCTGGCCCGAAGATGCTCGAGCAGGGGGCCGGTGATGGCGGCTGTTTTTTCGTGGATCTGGTCGGCGGTAATGAAGAAGACGGGCATCTTCTGAGAAGTTAAAAGTAAAAAGTAAAAAGTGAAAAGCAGGGAGAGGTGCGCGTCATGGGATTTGACGGGAGGCGACGTGAAAACTTTTTACCTTTCACGTTTCACCTTTCACGCTTGGCAGCTCACTCGAAGTAGTCTCTCATCTTTTCAAAAAACCCGTCACCATCCTTATCCAGGGACATCCCGCTTTCCTTGGCGAATTCGGCCAGAATGTCCTTTTGCTTAGCCGTCAGTTTAGTGGGAATTTCAACCTTGACCCTGATGATCTGATCGCCGGCGCGCCGGCTGTGCTTGAGACTCGGCACGCCCAGGCCCTTCAAGCGCAGCAGTTTGTCGTGCTGCGTGCCGGATGGAACCTTGATGATCGTCTCGCCGGTCAGCGTGGGGACGGCCACCTTGCCGCCAAGTGCCGCAGTCACAAAGCTGACCGGCACGTCGCAGATAATATCGGTATCCTGCCGGGTAAAAATCTGATGCGGTTTGACGGTGACGGCGACGTAGAGATCGCCGGCCGGTCCGCCATTGTTCCCGCCTTCACCCTCGTGCGACAGGCGCAAACGCATGCCGGTCTCGATGCCGGCCGGGATGGTCACGGACAGCGTCCGTTCGCGGTGGACGCGCTTTTCCCCGCGGCAAGTGTTGCACGGCTCCGTGATAATGTGGCCGCTACCTTCGCATTGGCTGCACGGGCGGCTCACGCTGAAGAATCCCTGCTGGAAGCGCAGTTGGCCCGTGCCCCGGCATCCGGGGCAGGTCTTGACGCCGGTGCTCGACCGCGCGCCCGAGCCGTTGCACTCCTGGCATTTTTCCCATCGGGGGATTTTGAGTTTGACGTCCTTGCCGTAGATCGCCTCCTCGAACGAGATCTCGAGATTGTACTGGAGGTCGGAGCCGCGTTCCGTGCGCGACCGCCTGCCGCCGAAGAAATCCTCGAAGATATCGCCGAAGATATCGGCGCCGCCTCCGCCGCGTCCAAAGTCGAACCCCTCGAAACCGCCGCCGAAGCCCTGTTGCCCCCCGGCATGGCCGAACGTGTCGTAGCGCTGGCGTTTACCTTGATCGCTCAGCACTTCGTAGGCTTCGTTGACTTCCTTGAATTTCTCTTCGGAAGCCTTTTTTTGCTGGTCGCCGGTCTGGAGATCGGGATGGTGCTGGCGGGCGAGCTTGCGGTAGGCTTTCTTCAGCTCGTCATCGGACGCGTTCCGATCGACGCCGAGGGTATCGTAATAGTCGCGCTTAGCCACAAAAGGGATTGCGAAGAAGCCGTCAGCGTTCAGCTGTCAGCCTTCGGTCCTTTCTTCGAATGAGAAAAAGGGACGAGGAGGATTTCCGCCTCGTCCCCTTGCGCTGATGGCTGTCGGCTGATTGCTGACAGCCGGGTCACTTCTTTTCTTTATCCACTTCTTCGAATTCGGCGTCCACGACTTTTTCGTCGCTCTTGGCCGAGTCGGTTGAGCCGCTGCCCTGGCCGTTCGGTCCGGTTCCGGCGCCGCCTGTTTCCGCGCCGCCCGATGTTTTTTTGTACATTTCTTCGGCCAGCTTGTGCGACGCCGTGGTCAGGGTCCGGACCGCCTCGTCGATCGCGTCCGCATTGTCGCCTTCCATGGCCTTGCGCGCGGCGGCGACCGCCTCCTTGATTTTATTTTTATCGTCCTCGCCGATCTTGTCGCCGTGCTCGGTCAGGTTTTTTTCCGTACCGTAAATGAGACTGTCGGCCTGATTGCGCGCCTCGGCCAGTTTTTTCCGCTGCTTGTCGTCTTCCGTGTGGGACTGGGCTTCTTTCACCATCTTCTCGATTTCGTCCTTGCTCAATCCGCTGGAGGCCGTGATCTTGATGGACTGTTCCTTGCCGGTGCCCAGATCCTTTGCGTTGACGTGCACGATGCCGTTGGCATCGATGTCGAACGCGACTTCAACTTGCGGCATGCCGCGCGGAGCCGGAGGAATGCCGACCAGGTCGAACTGGCCGAGCAGTTTGTTGTCGTTGGCCATCTCGCGTTCGCCCTGAAAGACCCGGATCGTGACCGCGCTTTGATTGTCCGAGGCGGTCGAGAAGACCTGGCTCTTTTTCGTCGGGATGGTCGTGTTCCGCTCGATCAGATGCGTGAAGATGCCGCCCAACGTCTCGATGCCGAGGGTCAGGGGCGTAACGTCCAGCAGGAGCACGTCCTTGACCTCGCCCTTGAGCACGCCGCCCTGGATGCCGGCGCCGACCGCCACCACTTCATCCGGGTTCACGCCCTTGTGCGGTTCCTTGCCGAAAAAGTCGCGCACGACCTGTATGACTTTCGGCATACGGGTCATGCCGCCGACGAGCACCACTTCATGAATGTCCTTGGCCGTGACGCCGGCATCCGCCAGCGCCTTTTTGCACGGCTCGACGGTACGCTGGACCAGGTCATCCACCAACTGTTCAAACTTGGCACGGGTCAGCTTGATGACCAGGTGTTTCGGCCCGCTCTGGTCGGCCGTGATGAAG
>JAIBHQ010000179.1 GCA_020028595.1 Nitrospirota bacterium | reverse complement strand
CGCGAACATTACGACTGGATGGGCTATGTCGGGAACTTCATCGGCGTGTTCGGGATGTTGCCGCTGCCCTTCGCCGGATACTGGTTGATGCGTGAGGTGTACCAGTACAACCAGCAGATGGGCATCACGCTGATGGGCGGCTTTCTCTCCTGGCTCTTCATTCTCCAGGCCATGCTGATCGGCGTGCTGTTCCTGGGAGCGAATTACTATTTCTGGCTGGGGATCACGTACCGGATCCCGGGGGCCGAAATGAAGTACAAAAGACCGATCATGGCGATGCTCGTGATCTTGTTGCTCTGTCTGGGCGTCTGGATGACTCCACATTCGCTCGTGGCCAGCCTCGAAGAAGCTCGTAAATTGGGTGGGACGCACCATCCCTTGCTCGGCGTCTTCGGCGTGATGTCGGCCAAGATGACCGTTGCGAATCTCATGATCCTGGTGACGTTCATGAGCTTCATCATGTACTGGCGCGCCGGCAAGGAGGAAACCGCCACGTGGGCCAAGGTTGCGAAGGCAATGATGAGTGGGCTGTTCGGCGTGGCCGCCATCGTGATCATCATCTTGGGTGTCTGGGGCTATTTCGTCCCGGCGATCGTCCGGATTAACTATTTCTCCGTCATCCAGGTGTTGATTGTCCTGTTTGTGCTCTTGACCGTGACTCCGCTGACCGCCCTGCTGATGAAGACCGCGCGTACGACGAGTGAGATGGTCTGGGGTCGCATGCCGCCGCGGGCCGGTTACGCGCTGGTGTTGAATGCGGTCATGGTCATCCTGCTGATGACCTTGATGGGTTATGCGCGATCATCGTCCCGGGTGCACTGGCACATTTACGGAGTGATGCGGGACTCGTCGCCGTATGCCTACTCGCCCGCGCTGGGCTATGCGGCGGCCTTTATGTCGCTGAACACGTTTGTGTTCTGCCTGCTCGTGGCCTTTATCTTCTGGGTGGCGACCATGGGAGATAAGGGCAAGGCTCAGGACACGGGACATGGCGGCGCGCTGCCGGCAATGGCCGGCGGGTCGCAGACACTTGATAAGAGCTGATAGCGAATGGCTGATAGCTTCAAGCTTGAGTGAGGAGATATGAGCGAAGTCGCACTGTTGCAGTTGATCGGTCTTGGCGTCATCGGCGCGGGCGTCGTGATTCTGCTTTTCATCCAATCGCGGTTCCCGCGTGTCATCGGCTTTGTCATGATCGTGCTGGGGCTCTTTTCCTTGATCGCCTTGAGCGTGCCGCAGATGGCCTCGCTGCCGCCGGCCGAGGAAAAGTTCGACGTGGCCAGCATCAAGACCGCGAACGATATGGCGGTGATCGGGCAGAAGATTTTTTTCAGCAAGGGCCAATGTGCGCTGTGCCACTCGATCGGGCCCAGCGAATCGGCCCGCTGCCCGGATCTGAAGGGCATCGGCGCCAAGCTCTCGCGGGAATTTATTTATGAGAGCCTGACGCAGCCCCAGGCTTACGTCTATCTGGACTATCGGCACGAAGGGCCTCCGAAGGACTATCCGGCGCGGATGCCCCATATCAACAAAAACCCGATCGGCTTGACGAACAACGAAATCCTGTCGGTGATTGCGTTTTTACAGCAGATGAGTGGCGAGCCGATTACGGTCAGCCCGTCAGAGATCGAAATGCCCGGGCAGCCGGCGCCGGCTTCGACGACCGCCTCCGTGCCGGCTCCGTCCCGCCCATCGCCTGGGAAGAGCAAGGCGAAGGGCAAGGCAAAGAGAGCAGACGCGGGTTTTGTCGCGATGGTGCAGGAACAATAGAGCTGACGGCAGGACTGAAGCCCTTAGCGAGGAAGGACACTATGAAAGGCGGCACACACCTGAAGCCAGCGCTCCTGATGGTCGGTTTCTACCTCTTTTTTAAATTCGTCATGCCGCTGTTTACGGCACCGCTGCCGGCCAGCTTGATCATGCTGTATCTGGCGCTCACGTTTTCCGGGATCATGATCTTCATGACGCTCAGCGGGACGTCGATGGATTCGTTCTTGGGCCCCATTTTCAGATTTATCAGCGGCGATGGGCAGGACGGCACGATGAAGACGGCGCGGCTGGCGGTGCTGGTGCTGTTCCCGCTGCTGGTCGGCTGGCAGACCTATACCAGTACAGCGCCCAGCGATTTGCCGCCTGCCGAGAACCGGACCGTTCACCCGGCACCGCCCGGTGAGTTTGTGGGGCTCTCGAACCCCGTGCCGAACACGCCGGAGAACGTGATGCAAGGCAAGGGGCTCTTTGCAGCGTTCTGCTCTCCCTGTCACGGGAACTTTGATGGCAAGGGTCCTGCCGCAAAGGGCTTCAGTCCTCCGCCAGCGAATTTCATAGACCCGGGCACCATTGCCCAGCTGCAGGAGTCGTATGTGTTCTGGAGGATTCAGAAAGGCGGGGTTGGATTGTCGGTTGAAGGGATGCCCTGGAAGTCGGCGATGCCGCGGTGGGAATTCGAGCTGAAGGACGAACAGATCTGGAAGATCATCATGGGCGAGTACGACGGGGCGGGGCAGAAGCCTCGGACGTGGGAGTAGACGGGAGAGGAGGCAGTCCGACTGCCTCTCGTGCTCGCGGAGCGCGCACGTCAGAAGTGCTCGCTCGACGCGCGCAGTAAGAGGCAGTCGGCCTGCCTCTCTTGGAGATGAGAGATGAAAAAGAATCGGTGTGAGATGTGGTGTCTGGGGGTCGTGGCGGGAGCTGCGGTTGCCGCCGGTGTTGTGGCGTCCGACGGGGTCTGGGCCCAGGAAAGCGTGTCGATCCGCGCCATGCTCGTCAAGAGCGTTCCGGCTGATGACCCGACTGCCTCTGCCTGGAACTCGGTGGCGGCATCCCAATTTCCGTTGTCCCCGCAAGTGCATTGGCCGACCAGGATTCTGGAGGTGACCGCAAAAGACGTCAAGGTGCGCGGCCTGCATGACGGCAAGCAGGTGGCGATTCTCCTGGAGTATGACGACCCGACCCAGGATCCGGACGACGCCGCGGCCATCGAGTTCATGGTCGGAGACAAAAAAGCGCATTTCGCGCATGGCCAGCCGATGGCGCAGATGGAAGGCGGTGCGGTCAACATCTGGTTCTGGAAGAACAAGGATGCCAA
>JAIBHQ010000178.1 GCA_020028595.1 Nitrospirota bacterium | reverse complement strand
TAGCCCGCATTATTCATAACGATTCGTCGCGAAATTGCGGAGCCGCGTGGCGAGACGGGCGCGTGGAGCCGCGAAGGACTGAGGCGTACTTGAAACAGTACGTCGAAGGACTAAGCGGCGAGCCCGCCCGCATGGCTGCCCCCCACACCCGCGGCCATGCTTGTCGCAGCAGCGGATCGGCAATTGCAGCAGAAGCGTACATGAATAATGCGGGCTAAGCTAGGCCGGCGGCGAAAGCCTGTCAAGACAGAGACTGGTGCGACAAAAACGATCGTGCTGAGCCTAGGCCCGCTTTTTCTGGCCGGGTGAACACCCGCAGGGATCGGATTGCGGATCGCGCACACGGTAGTCAGCGACACCGCGCCGGCCATCGAGCTGAATTTCGCAGCAGGCTTCGAGCATGTCCTTCAATTGCCGGCGTCCCCGCTGCACGCGGGACTTCATCCCGGACACCGAGAGGCTCAACCGCTTCGCGGCCGCCTGCTGCGTCAGGCCTTCCAGTTCGACCAGCGTGACCGCCGCCCGATAGTCAGCCGACAACCGGTCGATCATCGGCCGCAGACATCCGGCCAGCTCGGTACGGAACTGGCTGCCGTCTGCTGATGCGTCCATGACAGGCGGAACCAATACTGGATGGTTGATATCCAGATCGGCCGGGAGGCCGGCGGGTATTTCTCGTCGCCGCGCCGGCGTCCGGTAATGGTCAACGATCGCGTTCCGCGTGATCTGGAACAGCCACGAGACGATCCGACGAGGATCCTTGAGACTATCGAGCTTGCGATGCATCCGCAGGAAAACCTCCTGCAGGATGTCTTCGACTTCCGCCTCGTTGGCGACACGTTTCGCGACAAAGACCCGAAGGCCATCGTGAACTTGTTGCCATATCGCCTGCCGGTCCTGCGCCATGGTCTCCCCGCTGATCAATGTACGCATACGCTACACTTCATTTATGAAGCTGCGCAAGTCGCCGGCTCGTCGGCGCCGGCGCTCTTCGGCACGCAGCAGCCGGTGCCCTTCAGCGGCCCGGAAACAGCCAACTGTTCGTGCACCGTAAAGACTTCCCAGGCATTGCCGTCCGGATCGGTGAACCACAGTTTATCCTGTCGTGCGAAGCAGCAGGCAATATCTTCCTCAACCTTCTCCAGAATGCCCTGTTTCTGCAATCGCTGCTTCCACGCGGCGATTTGATCGACAGACTCGACCTCGATCCCAAGATGATTCACCCGGCTGACCGTGCCGGTGGTGGAGACCAGCGAGAAGTTCAAGGCCGGCGCCGCCAGGTCGAACTTGGCATAGTCCACCGTCTGCTTCTGGGGCGCCACACCGAAGACCATTTCATAAAAGGCCACTGAGGCAGGCACATTGCGCACGTCGAGTGAAAGATGGGGTCTCATGGGAGTTCTCCTTGGTTATGGGCTCGGCACCATGCCGGCCTCACTCCTATAGACGGAGGACCCTCCAAAAGGACGCAACAACTATGGGGAAGGGTTACAGCCCGATCGTTTCGATCAGCTGGATATCTTCAGCTGTCAGTGTGAACTGGTCGGATTGAAGGTCTTCTTTCATATGCTGCGGGTTCGTGGTGCCGGTCAACGGCAGCATCCCGATTTGCATGGCAAACCGGAAGATGACCTGTGCAACACCGGTCTTGAATCGTTGCGCGATGGCCCGCACCTCCGGCTCAACGAGGACTCCTTGATTGGCGGTCAAGAGCGAGAACCCCTGATAGATGATGTGATGAGTGCGGCAAATCTCCCGGACGTCCCTATCCCATCCGAGCGCAGCATAGCAGCGATTCTGCACCACCATTGGTTTGTGCCTGGCCCGTTCACACAAGATCGCCAGTTGTTCGGCTGTGACATTGCTGATGCCGATCATTTTGGTTTTGCCTGATTCGTAAAACCCTTCTATGGCTGCCCAGACTTCCCAGTCCGCCGCGCCCAATCCATAGCGCGAATAGGGTCCGTGCAGGACATAGGAGTCCAGGTAGTCGGTGTGGAGATGGCTCAACGAACTGTCGAAGGACTGTTTGACCTGCGTGGTGAGATCGGCCTTCACATCGTAGGGGGTACGATGGTCCTGGCCGTTGACCGACGTGAACTTGGTTTGGAGAAACAGCGATTCCCGTGTGATCCCCTGCTTCGCGAGGGCCTGCAGCGCATCACCCACCAGCGCTTCCTGATAGTGGATGAGCTGATTGGCCGTATCGATGGCAGTAAAACCCGCCACCACAGCCTGCTGAACAAGCTGAGTCGTGGCCTCCTTCTTCCAGGCCGTGCCATACATCCAGGACGGGACCGGAACATTGTTATAGGATTGCAGAATCACGACGCAGCCTCCGTACATATTGGCTTACTCCGATCCCCCGCTCCCTGTCCAGTACCCGGAATATGCCGGGAGGAATCTCGGGGCTGGAGGATTGACGTCTCAGCAGCAACGTGGTTGACTAAATAGCCATCCCGCTTACCAAGGAGGTTCCGATGCAACGCATTATTGGATTCTTCACCCTTTCGCTGCTGCTGGTCGGACTCAGCGGCTGCAGCTACCTGTTCTATCCCCGCGCGGGCGACTACGCGATGCAGGCGAAAGGCGCGACCGGCGTCGAGACGATGACCAATCTCACGACCATGATGGAAGCGAGTGCCTCGGCCGCCAAGGGCGGCAAAGGCGCCGACCAGGCGCTGGACGACTATCATAACCAGCTGCACGCCCTGCTGGATTCCTTCTGCGGCGTCACAAAGGAACAGACCAAGACGCCGGCTTATGACCTAGCCGTGACGCACAAGAAGGAATTGACGGCGATCTTCTGGCGACTGTGGAAGTTCAAGGACAATCAGCCCCAGCGCGACCAGCATCTTGATTTGTCCATTACCGAGTTGAAGGAATTGCGCGAAACGCTGCAAACGATCAAGTAGTCAGTAAAAAGGAGGAAAGAAATGTCACGCTCGACAATCACGGTTGCGCCGCGGCCCGCCACCGGTGCAGTCACGCTGCTGATCGGCACACGCAAAGGCGCCTTTATCCTGCGCGGCGATCGCGGCCGTAGAACATGGAAACTCTCGCCCCCTCTGTTCCTCGGCCAGATTGTGCATC
>JAIBHQ010000024.1 GCA_020028595.1 Nitrospirota bacterium | reverse complement strand
TGGCTGGACCGGCGGCAGGAGCAGAAATCCTCCATGGCGCGCAAGCTGGCGGCGCTCCGCACCTTCTATCGCTATCTGAATCGGAACAAAACCCGCCGGGTGAATCCGGCCGCCGAGGTCCGTACGCCGAAGCTGCCGCAACGGCTCCCGCGCGTCCTGACCAAAGACGACGCAAACGCGCTCATGGAGTTTCCCGAAGGCGACGGCCCGGCGGCGCGGCGCGACCGCGCCATCCTCGAAACGCTGTACTCCACCGGCGCGCGCGTGAGCGAGCTGGTCGGCATGAACCGCGCGGATCTTGATATGAAGGAAGGTCTGGTGCGGCTCCGCGGCAAGGGACGCAAGGAGCGGATCGTCCCGATCGGCGACGTCGCCGTTGAGGCGATCAAGGACTACCTCGCGTCGTTGCCGCGCCACTCGCCACTCGTCACTCGTCACTCGGAACACGGGCAGCCCGTGTTCCGCAACCACCGCGGCCGCCGCCTCACCGCACGCAGCGTGGCCCGATTTGTCGCACGCTATTCGGCGCAGCTCGCGGGCGGACGCGTCAGCCCGCACGCGCTGCGCCATTCCTTCGCCACGCATCTGCTCGACGAGGGCGCCGACCTGCGCGCGATTCAGGAAATGCTCGGCCACGCCTCGCTCGCCACCACGCAAAAATACACGCACGTGGCGATGGATCAACTCATGAAGGTCTACGATCAGGCGCATCCACGTGCGGGCCGGACGCCCGGCGCGCGCGCGACGTCCGGAAAAACGAAGTCGTGACGCAAGAATAAATTGTGTTGCGCGGAGTTATTTTGTAAGATGAACCGTACGCGATGGCTGCCATGAACAAACTCATCAAAAAAGCCAACATTCTCGTCGAGACGTTACCCTACATCCGCGCGTTCTCCGACAAAACCATCGTCATCAAGTACGGCGGCAACGCGATGACGGAGGAGTCGCTCAAGCACAAGTTCGCGCAGGACATCGTGTTGATGAAATACGTCGGCATCAACCCCGTCATCGTGCACGGAGGCGGGCCGCAGATCGACGAGATGCTCAACCGGCTCGGCATCGAGCCCAAGTTCAAGCAAGGCGTGCGGGTGACGGACGCGAAGACGATGGAAATCGTCGAGATGGTCCTCGCCGGAAAAATCAACATGGAGATCGTGGACCTGCTCAACCGCCACGGCGGCCGGGCTGTCGGCGTCAGCGGCAAGGACGGGGGATTCATCACGGCCAAGCCCCTCACGGTCAAGGCCTGGATTGAAAGCATCGGAATGGACATGGACCCCGACAGCGACAGCTCAACGGACGATACCTTCGGCTATGTCGGCGACATTCAAACCATCAATCCGCGCCTGATCGAAAAACTTCAGCAGGACAATTTCATCCCGGTCATTGCGCCGATCGGAACCGACCGGGAGGGCAACACGTACAATATCAATGCCGATCTCGTGGCCGGCGCCGTCGCCGCCTCGCTCAAGGCGGAAAAGCTCCTTATGCTGACGGACGTCAAGGGCATCCGCAACGCGAAGGGCCGCCACATCTCCACCCTCTCGCGGAAAGACATGCAGCGGCTGGTCAAAAAAGGCGTCATCCGTGAAGGCATGCTGCCGAAGGTCCACGCCTGCTTGGAGGCGCTCGATGGCGGCGTCCAGAAGGCGCACATCATCGACGGCCGCATGCCGCACGCGATTCTCCTTGAAGTATTCACAGACAAGGGCATCGGGACGGAAATTATCGCGTAGTGCCTGATCTCGACGCTCGCGACCGTCTCCTCACCCATCTCCGCGCTCTGATCGGCGAACGCCACCCACTCACATCCCTGGCTCATCTGCAGCAAGTCGAAGAGTACATCGCAGACACGTTTCAGCAACTCGGCTTGCAGGTTGCTCTGCACCCCTTCGAAGCGATGGGCGGGACGTATCGCAACGTGATTGCCTCTCTCTTGCCGACACATCAGGCCACGGGGCAGGGCACGTCCCGGGCGCCGCTGATTCTTGCCGCCCACTACGACACCGTCGAAGGCTCACCGGGCGCCGACGACAATGCCAGCGCCGTCGCCGTCCTGCTGGAAACCGCGCGGCGTCTGCGCGGCACGGATCGGATGCGTGAGATTCACTGCATCGGCTTTTGCCTGGAGGAAGAAGGGCTTCTCGGCAGTCTGGCCTACGCTGCGGAACTCAAGGCCGCCAGGCGGAATATCGCCGGCGCCATCGTGCTCGAATGCGTGGGCTATGCCAGCGGCAAGGAAGGCTCGCAAACCGTGCCGGCCGGCATCCCGATTGCGGTGCCGACCATCGGCAATTTTCTGGCGGTTGTCGGCAATACGGCCTCCGCCGCCTTGGCGGGCTCAGTCGCACAAGCCGCGAAACCGCACGTGCCGGTCGTCCCCTTGGTGATCCCCGGCAACGGCGAACGGCTGCCGGACACGCGCCGCAGCGATCACGCCGCCTTTTGGCACTATGGATTTCCCGCCGTCATGCTCACCGACACCGCAAATTTCAGGAATCCAAATTACCACAAGTCCACCGATACGCTCGACACGCTGGATATTGGGTTTCTTGAGCAAGTCGCCGATGCCGTGACCGCCTCGGCCACTACCATGCTGAAAGATACAGAAGGAACACCAAAAGGGAGAAACGGCCCTTGAATTTTTGCCTGTATACTTGAATTCTCACGCCTTGGATAACCTGGCATTTGTTTTGCTTCTGACTATAGAAGTTTGTACAAACAAACACGTTAGGCGAGAGGAGCGTGTTAGTGGAGCAACGGCGCGAACGGCGGGTGCAGGTCGAATACCCCATTTCTTTCGAGGGGAATCAAGGGGTTAACAATGGAAAGCTCTTTAACCTATCCCCTGGTGGATGTGGCATTGAGAGCGGAGCGTTCGTACAAGTTGGTACAACGGTCACGCTCCGTGTGTACGTTCCGACACATAAAGAACCAATCCATATAGGTCGGGCCGGAGTGACCTGGTCGGCTGGTCAGGACTTTGGTGTTGAGTTCACTGACATGGACCCCGCGGAGAAGGAGCGCTTGCACAAGCTTATCGGTGAACTGCAGGAAGGCAAGACCAACATCCACTAAATCTCCGGATCAATCCCTTTCGTCAGTCAGTCCCCTCCTTTGAACGCATCCCGATCGTACTCCTCGCCAATCTCATCGTGTTCTTTGTCCCCCAGGGCGCTCCGGAACGAGCCCCATAGCGCCCGGACTTGCACGAAACTCCTGGCGGTGTCGGCGGCCTCTGCTCGAACGAGAAACCGGCTGCAGAGTTCGAGGCCGCAGCGGAAATGCTCTGCGATGGGCTCTTCGGCAGCCTGCTGCCAGGTGCTGTAGATGAGGAACTCCTGAAAGGCCTGGGCTTCAGGGTGACGCTCACCCAGCGTCAGAAGCCGGCGGTAGGCCTGCGCGGCCTCTTCGCCGGCGCTTGCCGAGAAGATCGCTTCCAATTCGCAGGCCAGTTCTCCATCCAGGCTCAGCTCGTTTCGCGTGTGCGCGAGCCGGAAGGCGCCATGCGCGGCAATGGCGGGATCGAAGGGCAAATCCATCAGCGGGTCTCACCCGAATCACGCTTCATAATAGACAACGATCGTGGCCTTGCCGCATTTGATGCACGTCCCCTGCCTGGTCATCGGCATCCTGCCGGCACTCTCGGCCGCTTTCACCTGCGCGTCGTTCGCCCGGGCGTGGGTGTTGTAGCACTCGCTGCAGTAGAGCGGGGTCTCGGCCATCTAACCCTCCCCGGGTAGAGGACACAGCTCCCGATGCAGGGCGGATCGCAGCAGAATTGAACGGCCCCATGGTAGGCGGTTGCGCAAGACGGGTCAAGCACCGGAGGGGCGCTCGCGGCACAAGCCTTCGATCGAAAATTGTGCTATTCTCCCCGCTCATGACACCCGCGGGACACTACGCCTTGATGGTCGTGCAGGGGCCCGACCAGCCGCACATGTTCATACTGGCGCAATTCCCTGCGCGGATCGGCCGGAACGAGGACGATCAGGTGCGGCTCACCGATCCCGCCGTCTCCCCCGCGCATTGCGAAATTTTCTCCATCGACAACGCGCTGTGGCTCACGGTGTTGAGCCCGGGCGCCCCGGTGACGGTGGATGGAACACCCGTGGCGCAGGGCGCGAAGGCACTGCTCACCGCCAACCGCAGCAAGATCGTGGTGGGGGGCACGACGCTGGCACTGCGGGATATCAGCGCGTTGCTCGGCAAGATGGAATCCGACCTTGACGCAGAAGAGCAGCTCGCCGCCCCGGGGAAGACAGCGAAGGCATCCGGCCTCCCCGCTCACGACCAGACGGTTTCCGATCTCGTGCCGCCGACGATGATGTTCAAATCCGAGACGCAGGCCATGATGATGGCGGACGTATGCGACTCCACCGGACAGGCCTATTCCGTATCCAAGGCCCAGGGTTCCGACCAGGCGAACAAACTGATGGGGAAAGCCATCCAGACGTTCTATAACCTGTTCGACCGGCATGCGCAGACGCACCATGTGCTGCACGTTCTGAAGCCGGGGGACGCCGTGTTCGCGACGTTCCAGTCGCCGGACGATTGCCTCGCCGTCTGCTGCAAGGTGCTGTCCGATCTGGAGCTGCTCCGGCCGAAGCTTCAGGAGAAAGGGCTGATGCCGCTCAACGTGCGCGTGGCCGCGCATTACGCTCCGGTGCTGCATTCGACGGACCAATCGCAGTTCTTCGGCCTGCCGATCCACCTGACGAACCGCCTGCAGAGTCTGACTTCCGAGCAGGTCGTCGGCACCCTGGCCGGCGACTTTCCCAAGATCAACCGGATCTTTCTGACCGCCGAGATCTACAAAACCCTGCCGGCCGCCTGGGCGCCGCTCACCTGGAATGTCGGCTCGTTCACCGTGAAAGGATTTGCCGAAGAAGCCTTCCCCGTCTACGGCCTCAAGTGGGAAGAGCTCATTCAACGCAAGCTCGTAGACTGACGGGCGGGCTGCTGAAAACGCCTTCCAGCGTCGTTCTCGCGTCGCTCCCATCCTGCGACGTACTTAGAAATAGTACGTCTCGGCTTCTCGCTCGCTGCGGCCTAGCCGGAAGGGCGTTTTGATCAGCCCGGAATCGACAACGATGCGTGGGCCGTTTTCTCCTCTCGCTGCCTTCTGGACGAGCCTCAGCACACCCCGTCTTGTGACCGGGCAACCAGTCAGATTATAGTGACCCAGCCGACTTATCATTCAGGAGGGCGCGGGCATGGCTGAGATCGCCACATTGGCCGGAGGCTGTTTCTGGTGCCTGGAAGCAGTCTATGACCAGACGAAGGGCGTGTCGTCGGTCGAATCCGGCTACATGGGCGGCACGAACGCCGACCCGACCTACGAGCAGGTCTGCTCGGGCCGGACGGGCCACGCGGAGGTGGTGCAGATCACGTTCGATCCGGCCGTGATTTCCTTTCGCGAGTTGCTGGAGATGTTCTTTGTCCTCCACGATCCCACCACGCTGAATCGTCAGGGTAACGACGCAGGCACGCAATACCGGTCGGCGATCTTCACCCATTCGCCGGAGCAGAAGCAGACGGCGGAAGCCGTCATCGCCGCCATCACGAAGGAGAAGGTGTACGACAATCCCATAGTCACGCAAGTTGTCCCCGCGACCACGTTCTACGAGGCCGAGGCCTATCATCAGGAATATTTCGCCCGTAATCCGTCGCAGGGCTATTGCACCTATGTGGTGGGCCCCAAGGTCGCCAAATTCAGGAAACAGTTCGCCGCCAGGCTCAAAGCCTAGCAGTCGACCGCCCGCTCCGGTCTTTGTCTTCTCCTCCTCCCCTTATGGTAAAGTGACGTCCCGATGCGAATCTTTATCCTGGGGGCCGGGGCGACCGGCTCGCTGCTCGCACAACTGCTGACGCGCCAGGGACATCACGTATGGTGTGGAGACAAAGACCCCGTGCGTGCGCAGCGGTTTCTGGGCAAGCGCTCCCGGATTCCGGTCAAGCCGGCAAACGCCAGAAATCTCCGGAGCATCGTGAAAGCGGGCCGGGGATGCCACCTGCTCGTCAATTGCTCCCCGGCCCAGTTCAATCGAACCGCCCTCCGTGCTGCCCTCCGCCTGCGGGCCCATTACCTCGACACCGCTTCGCACTTGACGGGGTACCCTTTTCAAGTCGAACAACTCCGGTTCGACAGCAGCTTCCGGAAAAAAAGACGGACCGCCGTGATCAACGCCGGGGTGGCCCCAGGCCTTACCAATCTGCTGGTGGCCCGCAGTGCAGATCTGCTCGATGGATTGGAGTCTGTCCAGGTGCGCCTCTACGAGAACACCGACAGCGACGATCCCGTGTCCCAGTGGTCTCCCGATTCCTCCTTCGACGAGGCGGTCTCACGGCCGCGCGTCTATCGGAACGGCCGGTTCCATCTTGGCGCGCGTTTCGGCGAGCGGGAAGTGTTCCGCTTCCCGGCGCCCATCGGGCCGGTGGGCGTCGTGCTGGCGGCGCAGGACGAAGTGTGCACGTTGCCGCGCGTCATCCCCATGCGCGCGCTGGACGTCAAAATCGGAGGCAATGACTTCGACCGGCTGCGGCGCTGGTATCGCATGGGCAAGCTGCGCAAATCGCGGGGCCTGCTCGCGAAACATTTTCCCAAGACCCCGACCCCGCGCCAGGTCGCCAAACTGATGCGCCACGGCACGCTCTGGCACGCGCGGTTTGCGCTGGCCGTGGTGGCTCACGGAACCAAAGGCGAACGAGGTGCGACACTCCGCTGGGATGCGAGCTTCCCCACGCTCCATCAGATCCGCCGGCGCGGCCGGTTCACCTCCCCGATCGCCTGGGCGACCACGCATCTGGCTGCCCTGTTCATTAAACATTTCCCGCGTGAACTACCCGGTGCCTATCCTCCTGAAGGCCTTCCGCGAGAGACGCAACAGGCCATCCTGGCCGGCACGCGGACCTACGGCATCCGCCTCACGAAACGGATGAAACTCCTGAAGCCGATCGACCACGAGGACTGACGTGCCGACGGCCCGCCGCCTGCTTCCCCAAACCCGTGCCATGATCCGCACACTCTTCAAGCGGTTGGATTACCATACACTCGGCCCTATCTATTGCGACGAAGGCGGCGACGCCTTCTGGAAAGCGAAAAAGGGGCCCTGCCAGACGCTCGGCATCAGACTCGCGGAGATGCTGCGCGGCCGGCTCAAGCAGGGCGGGCGCAGCCTCTACGTCGGCGCCGGAGTCGCAGAACTTCCGGTGCTGGCGATGGAAACAATGGAATTGGGCCGGACCGTGGTGGCCTGCAACCTGCGCGAGGATGAAGTCGCCGTGCTCAATCAGGCCTGCGGCGACGTACCTTTTCGCTTCGTATGTCAGGACGCCGGCGACGTGGATGGCACGTTCGATCACGTGTGGATCGTGAGCGTGCTGAACGATCCGGAGCGGTTTCCCGAACTCTCCGCCCTCTCCTATGGCCGTGCCAATCCGGTGCTGTTCGACGTGGCGGCGTTCACAAAGGAGCACGAGACCGTCGTCGCCCTGGCGGCCCACTGCCTGCGCAAGCTCCAACTGCCGGGCCTCGTCACAACTTCAACCGAGGAAATCAACTGGATCACCGACTGGTGCCTGCGGAGGAATATTTCGTGCGTGGTCGAGCCGAAGAGCTATCCGACCGCGGCCGTGGAAGATCCGCTTTGCTTGATCCGGATTGGCGAGTCGACGAAGACGCGCCGCTAGATTCTAAAACCCGTTTTGGATTTGGCCGGATCGCTCAAATACTGGCGGGCGTACTTGACGTAGTTTTGGGCTGATTCCCTGATCCAGGCCAGTTCCTTGTCCGTCACCGGCCGCTTGACCTTGGCCGGCGAGCCGAGGATCAGGCTCCTGGGCGGGACGATCGTCCCTTCCGTCACCAGCGCCCCTGCCCCGACCACACAGTCCTCCCCGATCACCGCTCCATCCATAATAATGGCGCCCATGCCGATGAGGACCCGGTCCTTGATCGTGCAGCCGTGCAGAACCACATTGTGGCCGATCGTCACGTCGCTGCCGATGATCAGCGGATGGGTGTCATGCGTGACGTGCAGCACGCAGAGGTCCTGCACGTTGGTCCGGTCGCCGAGCCGGATGGAGTTGACGTCGCCGCGGATGACCGAATGGAACCAGACACTGCAGTCCTCCCCGATCACCACGTCGCCAATGACGACGGCGGTGTCCTCGACAAAGACGGACTTGGGAACCACTGGCAGAACGCCTTGAAAGGCTCGGATCATGGGCCGACTGTAGGGCAACCGAACTCCCGAATCAAGCCAGCTTGCCCTTTTGGAAACCGTCTCGTAGACTGCTCCCATGGCTCGCAAGGGGCTTCCCATGGCCGTTCAGCCAAAAGCGGCGAAACTGGTCACGACCAAGACCGGCAAGACGACGCTCGGCTTCGTGAACCTGGGCTGCACGAAGAACCAGGTGGACGCCGAGATCATGCTCGGCACCCTGGCTGCCAACGGTTTCGAACTGTCGGCA
>JAIBHQ010000177.1 GCA_020028595.1 Nitrospirota bacterium | reverse complement strand
GATCTGCGGGTGGTTCTTCGTGGCTTCGGCCACGGTCTTGTAGACCGGGATCGTGAGCAGGCCGCTGCCGTAGGGAATTTCGTTGGTCTTGCCGGCGTCCGGCGGATAGACGAACGCATCCACATACAGCGACTTCTTGTTGAGGTAGCAGAACTCGGCCATCCGGCGCGCCGCGTTCTGGCCGGCCACCCCGCCCTGAACCACCACGTGGGTGTCTTTATTCGCGAGAATGCTCATGATTCCTCCAGCAATGAAGCTTTCAGCGGTCAGCCTTCAGCCGAACTCACATGCTGACGGCTGATAGCTGATGGCTATTCGCTCTTCTGCAGCGCCATGTCGACGATGTCCGTCAACGGTGTCTTGCGGTCGTAGACGTGGATATCGAACCCTTCGTCTTTCAGCTTGCGCATCAACTCCAGGCCTTCCTTCTCGTTGGGGCCGCCGCGGCGGACCCAGATTTTCACGCCCTTGAGCTTGCCGTCGCTCTTGGCCTTGCGGAATCCGGCGATGATGCCGCCGAAGGTTTTCTTCACGTCGGTAAAATTGGCGATCGCGCCGCCGACGATGATGTGTTTGATCTCCGGCAACGAGGCCACTTTCTCGGTGAGGACTTCCACGGCCCAGTCCGGCGGATCGCCGGAATATTCGGCGTAGTTGGCAAGCTGCCCGCCCCGTGCCACGACCGCGTCGGAATAATAGACGCTGGCGCCGCCGCCCGCCGGGAGCATCGCGATGTTGCCGCCCGGAATCTGGATGAACTTGACCGAGCCCTTGATCTTGGAATCCACCGCCATGACGTCGAGTTCGTCCTTGGTGTAGGCGCGCCCGAACTCGGCGGCGAACGAAAAATTCCAATCCGGATGCCGGAACTTGGCATCGCCGTCCAGCAGCGTCACGGCGTCCAGCGCGATCAATTCCCCGTCGCTCTCGCGGACGACAACCGGGTTCACTTCCAGATACTGCGCATCTTCGCTGTCGAAGCACGTGAACATTTTTCCGGCGAACTCCGCCACTTTCTTCACCAGCCCGCCGGAGAACCCCGCGTCCTTCGCCAGCTTCTCCAGCGCGGCCTCGGACGGCTTCTCACCGACGGATATTTGTAATTTCTTGACGCGATCCCAGTTCGATTCCACTTCGATGCCGCCGCAATTGGCGGCCAGCACCTCGGAGCCCTCACGCGTGGACTTGACGGCGACGTAATACTCCTCCTTGTGCGGGACCATCTCGGAGACGATGACTTGCGTGACGGTGATGCTGCCGACCTGACGGCCGAGCATCTCCTTCGCCGCCGCCACCGCGCCTTTCAGATCCAGCCCGACCTTCACGAGGCCCAGCTTGAAGCGGGAACCCATCGCCTCGTGCGCCTTGGCGACCAGTTTGGACTTCTTCATCCACTCGTTGGCCTCGCCGAGCTTCGCCAGCTCGTCTACCGAGGTGACGACCACATAATTGGGGACTGCAATGCCCCATTTCTTCATCAGCCCCATCCCGGGGCCTTCGAGTACTTTCGCCATTGCACGTACCTCTTGGTTTTTTGAAAGAAATCCCCGGCCGAAAGAGGGGGCAGTGTAACGGAGTCTTGCTATTAACTCAATCCACCAAACGGACTACCTGACCTTAACAAAAGGCCTATCGATTCGAACTCTTTGAGTAATCCTAAGTCACTGAAATTACAAATAAAGAAGTCAAAGTCTAGGCGATTCTGAGGGAGCCAGTCAAGAGAGAAAAACGGCTTACTTTCGCTGGCAGACGGGACAGTAGAACGAGCTGCGCTGATCGGAACCGCGAAGCCGCCGGATAGTCCCGCCGCAGCCGGAGGGGCAACGGCGTCCATCTTTGCCATAGACCAGATGCCGGCGTTTGTAGCGCCCCTCACTTCCGTCCGGCGCGAAGAAATCCCGCACGCTGGAACCGCCATCCTTGATGGCCTGCGCCAGCACCTGTTGCATGACGCGGTAGAGCCGCCGCAGCGCCGGCTCGTTCACGCGGTGGGCCTGGCGGGCAGGATGCAGCCGGGCGCGGAAGAGAATCTCGTTCGCGTAGATGTTGCCGATGCCGGCAATCACTTGTTGATGCATGAGCAGGGGCTTGAGGCGCCCGCGCCGCGTGCGGACGAGCGCGCAGAATTCCTCCCGCGACACGGTTATCGGATCACAGCCGAAGCGACGCGACACGAACTGCCCGAGGCCGGGCTTGTCCAGCAAGTAGAGACGCCCAAAGCGGCGCGGATTCCAGTAGCGGAGATCGGAAACCTGCCCGCCGTCCAGCGTGAGGATGAGATGCGTGTGTTTCTGATAGCGTTCACGCAAGGGGCCGAACAGTAACAATCCGGTCATGCCCAGTTCGGCAACGAGATAGCGCGTGTCGCCGCCGCGCTCGCAGGCCAGCGCCACGCTTTTTCCATGTCGCTCGACGCCGGCAATGCGCGCACCGCGATACCACGGCAGCGAGGGCAGCCCCTGCCGGACAATATCCTCACGGCCCAGCCAGCTCTCTTTAATGATGGCGCCGAGGATGTGTTCCCGCAGTTGCCGCGCGACGACTTCCGCTTCGGGCAGCTCAGGCATGGAACTGGTTTCTCTGGTTTGTTTGGTTGGGTTTGTCTGGTCTATCTGGTTTCCGGGCAGACTGAACAGACAAGATAGACTGGACGACCGAACAGACAGCTTCCGCTTCTTTAGCCATTCCGCCTCAATTGGATCACTTGCTGGATAGTGTCTTCAAGCATAGGCAGCGGCATCGCTCCCGGCCGTCGAGCTTTGAGCAACTGTGTGGCTTCGCCATATTCCATTCCCTGGACGCAACAGAGATAGGCAATGACCATCGACACGGAGCGGCCCATGCCCGCCCGGCAGCAGACCATGATTCTCTTTTTTGGCGCATGCTTCTCCAGCCAGGCGACTGCCTCATAGACCTGCTGCGGAGTCGCCTGGCTGAATTCAACCAGTGGAATCCTGGTGAACAGGACACCGTCCGGCGGCGGGAACTCATGCTCTGCGGCGACGAACAGCAGACCGTCAATAAACGAAGGCGGTTTCCTGGCGTCCTCAAGATTGCCGACTAATAATGATTCCGTCACATGATGCATGGGAACCTATTATAGCGAGGTC
>JAIBHQ010000023.1 GCA_020028595.1 Nitrospirota bacterium | reverse complement strand
TTGTCAGGTCGTTCAGCTCCTGCTCGTTCAGCGGGAACTTCGGCATGATCGAGTCGGGCGAGACAGACTGCGGATCGCGGAAATGCCTGAGATGCCATCCGCGCTCCGGCCTCGCGTCGCCGACGAGCGACAGGTCCGGCCCCACCGCGCCGCCCTCCCCGTGGATTCGGTGGCAGCCGGCGCAGCCGAACCGCGCAAACACGGCCTTGCCCTTCGCCACGGCCGGATCCACCCGCGGCAGCGCGCGCAGATCGTGGATCGAGATCCCGAGCAGGGAGAAGACCATCACGAGAAACGCGACGCCGGCTCCCAGCGCGAAGGGACGCCTCGTCGGACGGCGGGCCGGGTTGCGGTCCAGAAACGGCCAGACGAACAGCGCAAGAAAAAACAGCGCCGGCAGGATCCACGTCGCCAGCGGCTCCAGCGGTCCATGCACGTACTTCAACAACTGGTAATAAAAAAGGAAGTACCATTCGGGAATCGGCACGAACGTGGTGTCCGAGGGATCGGCCTTGTCGGCGAGAGGAAACGGGACGGCCAGCGCAAGGGCGGCCACCACCGAGAAGATTCCCAGCATCACCACCGCGTCCATGAAAACCTGCCGGGGATAAAACGTTTCGCTGGTCCGCACGCGGCGCTCGGCGGACACCGGCGCAACTGCACCTGACGTCTGCGGGGCCTGCACAGGGCGCTGTCGGCGCTCGGACCCGCCGGTCCAGGGTCCGGCCGGCCCCACGCAGCGGAGAATGAACAGATGGAGCAGCACCAGTGCGGCGATCGTGGCCGGTAGAAATAACACGTGCACCGCGAAGAAGCGCGAGAGGGTCAACGCTCCGAGCGTCTGCCCGCCACGGAGCACGCGAACGGCCAGGTCGCCGATCAACGGCACGGTACCGACCATGTTGATCCCGATCTGTGTCGCCCAATAGGCATTCTGATCCCACGGCAGAAGGTAACCGGTGAAGGCAAAGCTCAGCGTGATCAAAAATAAGGCGACGCCGACCATCCACATGACTTCGCGCGGCGGCTTGTAGGCGCCATAGAGAAAGACCTGCAGCATGTGCAGGCCGATCGCCATCACCATCGCGGAGGCGCCCCAGTGATGCAGGCCTCGGACGAACGCGCCGAATGTGACCTGTGTCTCGATGAACGTGATGCTGTCGTAGGCGTGATCCGGCGTCGGCGCGTAATACACGGCGAGAAACATGCCGGTGATGGCCTGGAGCAGAAACAGAAACAGCGTGGCCGAGCCGAAGACGTAAATCCAGCTCGCGCCGCCTGGAATCGGCTCATCCAACAGCGTCCGCTGGACAGCCTTCAGCTTCAGCCGGCTATCGAGCCAGTCATAAATTCGCATCAGAATGCTCCAGGCTATAGGCGCTAGGCTATGGGCTATCGGGAAGAGAGCATTTCCTGCCTATTGCCTCTTGCCCATCGCCTATTGCCTGCGCGAGGCGTTTATATCTCGACGGCCTCGCGCAATCCGGCTTTATATTCCTTGTACATCACGAAGAGCCTGCCGTCCTCGACCTTCGACGGCAGCACATCGAGTCGTCTCGGCGCCGGTCCAGCGAGCACCTTGCCGTCGGCATCGTAGACACTGCCGTGGCAGGGACATTTAAATTTTCGGTCCGCATCCTCCCAGCGATAGCCGCAACCGAGATGCGTGCACATGGGCGAAAACACCGTCACCTGTCCATCGGCCTGTTTAACAGCCCAGACAGCTTTCTGCACTTTGCTCTCCATCCAGCCGTCCTGGATCGTCTGGACGTAGTCGAGCGGCTTGGGATTCCCGACGGGGAGATCGCCCACGCTCCCGACTTCGACCCACGTTTGTTCTCGCCGTTTCAACGCCGGCGAGATGACATAGCCGATCAGCGGAATCGCCAGGCCGATTCCGATCATGCCCGCCGCTACCGTGGTCACCCAGCGGAAAAACGTCCGGCGCGTGCCGATCGGCGTCGAGAGTCCCGGCACGAATTCCGCCTTGTGTTCATCGCCTTCACTCATGATTGCCTCTCCATTGGCTCTTCATGGCATACATGCGCGAAAAATCTCCTCGCAATGCTCGCACCCGCCGAGCGAGCGCGGCGTGGGATGGTATTGCACTTCCGATACGCGGTCACCTTTGAGCACCACCACCGCCTCGCAGGCATGGCGCGGACAGGGCATGCTGGTTTTCGAGGTCGCGAAGGATTCCTCGAACACGGGAGCCTTCTGGTGATAGGTCAGCCTCGTTTCCTCATCGCTCGCTGATCGCTTTTTCGGCTCGCCCGCGCACGCCAGCATCTCCGACTCGCTTTTCCCGATCAAGGCCTTCTGCGCGGGGAACGAACCGTCCGGATGAGCCGTCGCACAAGCGGATACCAGCATCAGCAGAGGCGCGGCCGCCCCGGTGATGAGAGCCCACTTTCCCCACGCTTCACCCTTCGACATGCTCAGGGTCCCGAGTCCAGTCGAGGGACGTTTCACGTTTAACGCTTCACGTCCTGCGTCGGACAGGTGTTAATGCCCAGCAGCGTCCACGCCGGACAAGACCCGACGGCCCCGGTCACCAGTGCCACGGCGCCGACGACATAGGCCGCGTACATCCCCGCTTCCGGGAGACCGGCAAATGCACCCGCGGCGATCAACGCAATCCCGATCACGATCCGAATCCCTCGCTCAGTTCCACCCACATTGCATGTCATGGCGATACCTCCTTGTGAAAATGAAGCGTTCAGCTTTCAGCCATCAGCACTCAGCGATTAGTTTCCGGACGAACAAAGAATCATCCTGACTGCCTTTCGTCATCCAGGTTATATGAGACCTGCCAAACGAAAAGGATTCGAATCATCCTGTTTCTCCCACCCCCCTCACAAGCTGACCGCTGAAAGCCGACGGCTGAGAGCTAGTGAAGTACTGAGAACCGGTACATCTCATGGCACGTCGTGCACCGGGCCGTGATACTCGACACACGGGCCAGGATCTGCGCCGGCGTCTCTTTCTGCACGATCGCATCCGCCAGGGCATCCATGTCTTTGTGAACCGACATGCCCATTTGCTTGAAGGGCAACGGCAGCTTCGTCATGATGGCCGGGTCCACGTCGGCCGCCATGCTCATCCCGGCCGCACGCGCGGCGCGCTCCGCCTCCTTCATTCCCTGCGCGGGATCGCTCAAACCCGTGACCACCCCATGCACGGCTTTCAGCAGATCCCGCATTTCCCCCAGGATGAGATCCCGTTCCACCGGCGCCAGGACGATCTCCGTGCGCCCGTCCGTGCCCGGCGTCGTCCATCCCTTCACAAACATCCATCCGAAGACCACGGCGCTGAGCACCCACAAGACGATCGCCGCCACGCCCACGCTTCGAGCTGTCATGCCTTGCTCTCTACTTCCGCAGCGTCTTCACGTACGCCAGCACATGCTGAATGTCCTGATCGGACAGCAGACCCTTCCACGCCACCATCGCGGTGGGCGGCTTCCCGTTTTCAATGGTCTTCAGCAGGTCGGCGTCGGATTTCTTTTTGCTCGCCGCGCTGGTGAAGTCGGCGGCCGGCGGAATGAGCACTTTTCCAGTCGGGCCGTCGCCCTTCCCCTGCGTCCCATGGCAGGCCAGACAGCGTTGCTCATACACGGCCTTCCCTTTTGCAGGATCACCGCCAGCGCTCCACGCAGGCTGTACCAGTGCCCACAGTCCTACTGCTGCCACCACGAACGCGAACATGTTACGAGATTTCATCACATTTCTCCCTATGGACGCCACTCAGACTGTTCCCGTTCTGTGCGATTGGCATGCCAGTTGGAATTTGTACAAGGGCGAAATTGTACAGTTCAAACAAGGAGTTGGGAAGGCGCGAAAATGTTTCTCGGTAGAGTTGAAGAGAAAGGCTACACGGAAGTCTGCCCGGCTGGTGCGGAATGCTACAGACCTTTCAGCCTTCACTGGCATAGCGACGACTCCAAGTGCACCGCCATGGACTGACCAAGTGGACAGATGAGTCTAAGTTGCTGACAGTATTACAAAGAAAGGCCGCAGAGCAATAACACGAAGCACACAGCGGTCTCCCACGCAAGAGCAACCAGTCATGGCACTCGTGTTGCAATTCGACAGAAGCAGGGAGAGAAGGCTGGGTTGACCGATAACGGCCGGGTTGTCAGTGAACTCGCCAAGAGATGGGTCTTACTCACTTCAACCACAAGGGGGCCGTTATGCAGAGCAAGGCAAGCGCATTAAAAGGGTTGCTGGTTCCTTTAGCCATGGGAGCCGTGACCTTGTTGGTGGCGGGGTTCGATGGGCGATCCGTCGTCCAGGCTGCGGATCCCGAGATGAAGGTCGATGTGACGATCACGGACAAGGGATACGAGGTGAAGGGCCATACGTCGCCCGGCGCGTTGACCGCGATCGTGGTCCACAACAAGGGCACGATGACCCATGGGATCGCGTCGCCGCTGTTCAAGGACGGAGTCGTCAAGAAGGAAGGTGATGGTACGGAGGTCAAGAGCCCGAAAGGCAAAGGGGCCAGGGCCTACCATCTCGAGCCAGGGAAGTCCATGACCTTGTACTTCAAGAAGGCGTCCCACACGGATCCGGCGACCGGAATCAGCGAAACGACACAGGTTCCCCTCTGGTGCGATATTCACACTCACATGAGGGGTGAATTCCTGGTCGTGGAGACGAAGGGTGAGGTCGGCGGCGGCTGATTTGTCCATCAGTCGTTGACGGTTCTTAATGCGGTCACGGGCCGCGTGATGTATGCATCGCGCGGCCCGTTCTTTTTTGGAAATTCGATTTTACGTCCGCGCCAGCGAGACGGCTGCGAACAAGACGGCCAACGCAAGCAGGAGGGACAGCCGGGGCAGCCAGGAGGAGCTGGCAACGAGCAGGCGATCGTGGCCGGTCCGGGATGGCTCCGGTGTTTGCAAAATCCGGCCGACGCGGGGACCGATGAACAAGTCGTGCGCGAGGGTGAGCATCAATAAGATTGCGATCAGGATCAGCTTGACGGTCAGCACGGCCGGCCAGCCGCCCGGCTCACCGAACGACCATCCCCGGCTCATCACCAACAGCGGCCCCGTCATCAGCAACACCGCGATGGCACTCCACACGACAAGACGGAATCGCAGGGCCGCCGTCCGGATCAACGCGCCGCGCTGAGCGGCGAACGGCTCGCGCTTCAAGATCGGCACGAGCACGAGCGACAGGAATACCATCCCGCCGATCCAGGCGACCGCGGCCAGGAGATGCAGCCACACCAGCACGATCATCATCGCTTCATGCAACGGGTTGGCGCATGTGTCTTGGCCCGGACCGGACGAGATTCCGGCTTAACCCCAGCAAGGCCAGACTGTAGATGACCCATTTGGACGGGTCCACGTTGTACCACTTGGACCCGTTCCGATAATCGCGCGGGAAGGCGTGATGGTAGTTGTGGTAGCCCTCGCCGAACGTGATCAAGGACACCCACCAGTTGTCCCGGCTGCTGTTCGCCGTGCTGTATGGCTGCCGGCCCCATAGGTGGCAGACGGAATTGATGCAGAAGGTGGAATTCAGGACCAGGAACACCCGCGCGACGCCGGCGAGCAGAAAACAGCCGGCCGCCTGCAGCGGACCGCCGGCGAGATACCCCACCAGAGCCGGCAGGGCCAGCCCCGACAGGACGATCGGGACATACCAGCGGTGTTGCCACATGATCACGCGGTCCTTCCGCAGCCAGGGCGCGTACCGCTCCGTGCGGTGCGGGTCCTTCAGCATGACCCAGCCGCAGTGGCTGTACCAGAACCCTCTCATCGCATTGTAGGGATCTTCTTCCTGATCCACGCGCGCGTGGTGCCGCATGTGGTCGGCCGCCCATTTCAGGGCGGAATTCTCCAGGGCCCAGCCGCCGGCCACGAGCAGCGCGGCCTTTACCCAGTCCGGGCAGTGGAAACTGCCGTGAGCGGCGAGGCGGTGATAGCCGACCGTGATGCCCAGGCCACTGACGACGTACAGGCTCCCGCACAGGGCCCAATCCAGCCACGTGTAGCCGTACACGTAGCCGAACAGGGGCACGGCGACGAGGGCTGTCAGGTTCACGAGGGTAAACAGGATGGCGGTGGGCACGTCCACGGCGCGCGGCGGGCGTCCCTCGCCCCGCACCTCCGGTCCGGGGACGATGTCTTCCTCCACCGCGGCAGGCCAGACCGCGCCTGTGTTCATGATCCAAAATGCCGACTCGTTTTGCTGTTTCACAGCTCTCCTCTCTTGCAAAGCGCGCTGCGCGTCTCCAACGGATACGGCAGTCAGTCAGATCCTGGCGATGCGGGCGAGGCGGTCCTGGTTCAGCAGGGTGATGGCCCGCCGCTCCATGCTGATCAGTCCTTCCTTGCGGAAGGCGCTCAGCAGTCGGATGGCGGTTTCCACGGCGACCCCTGCCATGTCCGCCATCTCCTCGCGTTTCAGATTGATCCCGATCAGGGTGCCCTTGCCGGCCTTCCGGCCGAACCGCGTGCTCAACTCCAGCAGCAGTCCCGCCAGCCGTTGCCGGCCGGTCCGAAACGCAAAGAGGTCGCGCTGATCCATGCGGACCCCCAGCTCGCTGCTGAGCAGCTCGATCAGCCGGATCGCCAGCCCGCTGTTGCGCTGGAGCAGCCCGAGATAGGCCTCACGGTTGATGAAGCAAAGATGCGCCGGCTCCAGCGTCTCGCAGGTGATCTCGTGAAGCGCGCCGTCCTGGAACGCGTGCTTTTCGATCAGCTCGCCGCCATCCAGAATGCCGACGATCTGCCGCTGGCCGCTCGACGACGTGCGGGTGAGCTTGACCTTGCCCGAGCAGAGTAGATAGAGCCCGAGGCAGGGGTGGCCCTCGTAAAAGACGGTCTGCCCCGCGTCGTAGCGCAGGGATTGCCGGATGGCGCGGAAGGTGTCGAAATCCGCCCCCTCCAGATCGCACACGACCGACTTGTCGCGCAACCCGCAGGCTGCACAGTCCTGGGATGCCACAGGGACCCGTTTCATGCGTCGCCTCGCCGGAGACCGGCTGGAAAAGATCGCGCAGGAGAACGGGCCCGCAGCCGCTTTGCGTCGCGTCAGAACCCGATCCCTACGTACGGTCCGACCGTCCAAAAGTTGTTCACCGTATTGGTCTGGTTCGACGCGAGGTGGAAGCGGGCGTCGGCGCCCAGTTTCAACTCCTTCCACACCTTATATTCAAACCCGGCGGCGAACTGCACGCCGATGTCCAGATAATTGCTCGCGTTCGATGGGGGGCTGATGACGTGAAAATCCAGCCCGATCGGAATGATCCAGGGCACCAGATTCCCGAATTGATTGAACTTGAGCTTCGGCGCGATATCCACTGTGAGCATGGTGATCTGAACCGTGTTACTCCTGACTGAACAGGTAGCAATACCGGCAGAAGCGCAAGTGGACGGCACAGCCTCTACAACCTTCGCAGAATTGAAACGCTTAAACTCCACGCCGATCTCTCCGACAGCTGAGATATTGTTCATCATGCCCCACAAGTTCTTCGAAAGCATGAGGTCCAGCCCTGCGCCCACATAGTATCCACTGCTTCCATCGTTGCTCGTGGTTTGCGCCCCGACTACCTGGCCAGTGCTTGTGAAAATCTCGTTGCCCCGATCGCTGGACAACCCCACAAAGCCGCCGCGGAAGAACACCTGATTGCCCCTCAGCTCATCCTCGGCCCAGGCCCATCCGGGGCCGACGAGTACCGCTACGATCATCAGCAGTGCTATGCCCCACGATGCCGCCTGTCCGAACTGTTGACTGTCCCCTCGTGTCATAACATCCCCCTTTTGTGAAAGTTGCACAGGGGGACATGTTAGGCCTGAGGGACAGTTTCAACGCTGATGACCGTCAGCCGTGAGCATGATCTTCGTCATGATTGTCATCGATTGCACGTCTGCCTCAACGATGACATCCGGTTCATGGTGTCAGGAGAGCCGGCGTGAGCCTGAAGCGTCGTTACGGTCGGACAATCCGAGATTTGGGCACCAGTCCACTTCCGCCTGCCGGGCGAGATCGGCCAATTGGGCCTCGAGAGATCTGCCACCCTTGCCTGTCGCAAGGCCGATGCAGCGCGTGCAGATAAACTGACAGGGCGAGAGACAGGCCTGATCCGGACACCCGCCGAACTGGTTGAGCCGGGCGGAAAAGCGCAGGCAGTGCTCGTGGGGGTTCGGCTCGGCGAGGCTTTCCTGGTAACAGATCAGCGCGGTCCAGAACCGGGTCAGGCTGGACACCTGCCGCTCGTCAACCGTCACCCGCGCGCCGGGCAGATTGGTCAACTCGCCGATGAGGGGAACCACCACTGCCAACGAAGCGGTCAGGTCGGGAAAGATCGCTATCTGCGTTTTGCCCTTCCCGCCTCCCTTGGTTTCCAGGATGGGCGCCTTCCGCGCCAGGACGAGCGCATGGCTGAACGCTTCGGCCTCAGACTCAGGAATGACGACGCAGACTCGAATGGGCGGACCCATCGCGCCCCCTTGCCAAGTTACGGCCGGACGTCCGGATGAAGCAGAGCCATGT
>JAIBHQ010000022.1 GCA_020028595.1 Nitrospirota bacterium | reverse complement strand
GTGCGGCTGGTGTTTGATCTGCCCCAGCCGGTTCAGTACACCGTCCTGCCCGGCAAGATGCAGCTCGCCGTCCGTCTGACGACAGGCGACGTGAGTCGCTCGGAAAGCGGAGCGGCGCCGATGGAATTGCGGGCGCTGGATCAACCGGCCAGAGGGCGGGAACCGGAACAAGACCGGGTGCGGGTGGCCAAGGCCGGCCGCGTGCCGTTCCCCGAGCGGCTGGCACAGTTGGAAGATAGGTCCGCGGCGGCGCAAATGGCGCCGGAAGTCAAAGAGTCGGAGGATTCCGAGCCAATCGGCGAACGGCGGTTCGCGGGTCGCCGCATTTCCCTGGACTTCCAGCAAGCGGACATTCAGAACGTGTTCCGGCTCATTGCGGAAGTGAGCGGCTTTAACCTGGTCATCGGCGAGACTGTGAAGGGCAAGGTCACGATGCGCCTTCTGAACGTGCCGTGGGACCAGGCGCTCGACATGCTGTTGAAGATGAACAACCTCGGCAAGCTCCGTTCGGGCAACATTCTGTGGATCGATACGCTTGCCAACGTGACCAAGCAGCAGGATGAGGAAGCCAAGGCCAAGGATGCCAAAGTCAAAGCCGAGGATTTGGTCACGAAGATCATCTATGTCCGAAACGTCCAGGCCACGGAGATTCAAACGTCGCTCCGTCAATATCTGAGCACGCGTGGTCAGTTGTCCGTGAATCAGGGTGGAAATGCCATCGTCGTCCAGGACACGGCCAGCAGGCTGGCCGCGTTCAAGGAGCTTGTCGATCTGCTCGACATCGAGGTCCCGCAGATTCAAATTGAATCCCGGATCGTGCAGGCGGACACCAGTTACTCGCGTGGCTTGGGTGTCCAGTGGGGTGTGCAAAATTCCGATGTCAACCCCAATGGATACCGGATTTTTGGAAATCTGACAGGCGCTTTTGCCGAGCCAGCTGTCGGCGGTACGCAGCCAAGGACGTTCATGGTCAACCTCCCTGCGGCCGTGTCCGGTTTGTCCTCCGTTCCTGGCGTTGGTTTCGGAGTCGGCAAGCTGCTGGGTGGTTTTGCACTCGATGCCCGGCTGTCTGCGGGCGAGGTGCTGGGTCTGACGAAGGTCATTGCGGCACCGAAGATCAGCACGTTGGATAAGCGCCAGGCCAAGATTTCCCAGGGCGAGTCGATTCCGTTCCAAACGACATCGCTCCAGGGCACGCAGACCACCTTCGTGGACGCGAATCTTGAATTGCTGGTCACGCCTCAGATCACCTCGCGCGACCCGAACGAAGTGTCGAAGCAGATCTTGCTGCAGATCAAAACCACTCGAAATTCCGTGGGTGCCCGCAGCAACCCGGCCGGACCGAGCATCGACAAACGCGAAGCCAGCACGCAGGTGCTGGTGCGTGACGGCGAAACCGCAGTCATCGGAGGAATCTTCGTCGATTCGCAGACCAATAACGTGTCCGGGGTGCCGTATTTGTCGAGGATCCCGGTGCTGGGGTGGCTGTTCAAGGCTAAGAGCGAGACGGTCGCCAAGCAGGAGCTCCTGATCTTTCTCACACCTTTTATCGTCAAGAGTTAAATGCCGGACACTCCATCATGCTGCGGTATCTGAATGGGGGGGAATCTCACGGCAAATACCTCCTGGCGGTCCTCGAAGGTGTTCCAGCCGGCCTGCCGCTGACGCCTGACATGGTCAACAGCGATCTCGCCCGCCGCCAAAAAGGCTACGGGCGGGGTGGCCGCATGCGCGTCGAAGAAGACCGCGTCGAATTTGCCTGCGGTGTCCGGCACGGCAAAACCCTCGGGAACCCGATCGGCCTGCTCGTCGCCAACAAAGACTGGGAAAACTGGAAAGACGTGATGGCGGTCGAGCCCAGTCAGGCTCCACCCGCCAAAGTTGTGACCCGCCCGCGCCCCGGCCACGCCGATCTCGTCGGAGCCATCAAATACGGTCATCGGGACATCCGGAACGTGCTGGAGAAAGCCAGCGCCCGTGAAACCGCCATTCGCGTGGCAATCGGCGGGGTCGCCAAGGCCCTGTTGGGCCAGTTCGGCATGCGTGTCGTGAGTTACACGATGGAAATCGGCGGGGTGACGGCGACTCGTATCAATGATCCGTTGGTGGCCTATGACCAGGCCGAGCGATCGGATGTGCGCTGCCCGGATGAGGCGGCAGGCGCTCAGATGATCGAGCGCATCCGGGCCGCCAAGCACAAGGGGGACACGCTTGGAGGCGTGTTCGAAGTCGTCGCGACGAACTCTCCGATCGGACTTGGGAGTTACGCGCAATGGGATCGCCGGCTCGGCGCCCGATTGGCCATGGCGGCGATGAGCATCCAGGCGATGAAGGGCGTTGAAATCGGGATGGGTTTCGAAGCCGCGCGCCGGTTCGGATCCGAAGTCCACGATGAAATCTATTACGAGCAGGGCGGCAAGCAGTTTATCAGGAAAACCAACAATGCGGGCGGTTTGGAGGGCGGCATCACCAACGGGCAGCCGATCGTGCTCCGCGTGGCGATGAAGCCCATCTCGACCCTCTACAGCCCCAAGAAGAGCGTCGATATCGAAACCAAGGAACCCTTCGACGCGACCGTGGAGCGTTCGGATATTTGCACGGTGCCGGCGGCGGGAGTCGTCGGAGAAGCCGTGGTCGCATTCGAAATGGCCAACGCCATGATCGAAAAGTTCGGTGGTGACAGCCTGGAAGAAATGAAGCGCAACTACGACGCCTACCAGGCCTACGTACGCACCTTTTAGTTTCACCTGCCCTGTGCTACGATCCCTTCGTTTTTGAGCACTTGTCAACGTCAGGTCATGCGCGCCGTAGGTCTTGCAGCGCGCGCCCGGGAGATTTCGCCAGTGACAAACACGCACGCGCTCCAGGCGGCCGCACACTGTGTCACCGTGCCTCTGGGCGACCGCAGCTACGACATTCGCATCAAGCCGGGCATTCTCGGAGAGATCGGGTCGTGCCTGTCGGCGCTTGGCATAAAGGGCAAGGTGGGGGTGGTGACGAACCCGGTCGTCGGGCGTCGCTATGCGCCGGGCGTGCTCCGTTCGCTTCGAGCGGCGGGGCTGGATGTGTCGACGATCGTGTTGCCGGACGGCGAGCGGGCGAAGTCTCTCCACTCGGTATCCGCCATTCTCGATGCGCTCATCAGGGCCCGTTTTGAGCGCGGGTCGGTGCTGGTCGCGCTGGGAGGCGGAGTGATCGGGGATGTGACGGGATTTGCCGCCTCGATCTATATGCGGGGCATCCCCTTTGTGCAGGTGCCGACCACCCTGGTGGCGCAGGTGGACTCGAGCGTCGGAGGAAAAACGGGCGTCAATCATCCGCTCGGCAAGAATCTCATCGGGACTTTCTCCCAGCCACGGCTGGTGCTGGTTGATCCCACAACGCTTCGAACGCTTCCTCCTCGCGAACGGGTGGCCGGCCTGGCGGAAGTCATCAAATACGGCGTGATTGCCGACCAGACGTTCTTCGCCTATCTCGAACAGCACATGGACCGCCTGCTAAAACTGGAGGCGGAACCGGTCGGCCATGTCATCGCCCGATCCTGCGAAATTAAAGCGTCGGTTGTTGCGCAGGATGAACGGGAATCGGATCTTCGGCGCATCCTCAATTATGGCCATACCATCGGTCATGCGCTGGAATCGCTGGGCGGATATCGGAAACTGATTCACGGCGAGGCGGTCGCCATCGGCATGGTGCAGGAGGCGGGTCTGGCCCGGCATCTCGGCCGGTGCGCGCCCGATGTCGTGGAGCGCCAGCGCGCGCTGGTTCGCCGGGCAGGCCTGCCGGATGCGTTGCCGGAGACGACGTTCGCCAGGCTCTGGACGGCGATGCAGCATGACAAGAAAGTGGCGCAGGGGCGTGTCTATTGTGTGCTGCCGGAGCGGATCGGAAAGGTCGTCATCCAGCCGCTCGAGCGGGAAGCCTGCCGGCAGTGGTTCGATCAGCAGCGGCGGCGCGGAGAGCCTGCGCGGCCCCGCAGCGGGCCGCGGGCATGACACACGAGGACGCGCACGCCATGGCCAAGGACATCCGGCGCAGTCGGTCTCCCCGCCAGCTCGAGCAAGCCCTGAGGGAAAAGGCTCGCGAGGTGGATGTCCTGCACCGGATTACGGACTCCATCAGCAGCACATTGGATCTGGAGGCTGTTCTCAAGCACATCGTGGAGGTCGTGGTGGAGGTCACCAAGGCCGATGCCTGCCTGCTCTATCTATTATCCGACAGCCGGGAAGAATTGATTTTGCGGGCCTCGAAGAATCCGCACCCGAAACTGATCGGCCGCATCACGATCGGCCTCGGCGAGGGCATTACCGGCTGGGTCGCGCGGGAGCGGACGCGGGTGATGATCCCCAGCAATGCCAGCGACGATCCCCGGTTCAAGTTTTTTCATAATCTTCCGGAAGATCGGTACCAGGCATTCGTCTCCGTGCCGATCATGGCCAAGAACGAAGTCGTCGGAGTCATCAACGTCCAGCATAAACGGTTGCGGCGCTGCCGTCCCGACGAACTGGCGTTGCTCTCGACGATCGCCAGCCAGGTCGGGGGAGCCATCGAGAATGCCAGGCTGTATGCCGAGACCATGCGCAAGGCCAGGCAGATCGACACACTCTCGCAGGTGTCGGAAACCGTCACGTCCAATCGTCTGATCGACGACATTCTGCAACTGATCGTGACGATGACCGCACAGATGATGAATTCGAAGATCTGCTCGATCATGCTGCTGGACCAGCCGACCGGCGAGTTGCGCATTGTGGCCACGCAAAGCCTGAGCGAGCAATATCGGTTGAAGCCCAGTTTGAAGATCGGGCAAAGCATCAGCGGGCGGGCCGTTCAGGAACGGCGTCCGATGATCGTGCCGGACGTCACGCACGAGCGGGACTATATGTATCCCGACATGGCCCGGAAGGAAGGCCTTTGTTCGCTCTTGTCCGTTCCGATGCTGATCCGCGACAAGGCCGTCGGCGTCATTAACAGCTATACCTCGGTTCCCCATGCCTTTACGGCGGAGGAGGTCAAGCTGATGCAGGCGATTGCCAATCAGGCGGCCATCGCCATCGAGCATACGACATTGCTGGAAAAATCGTTCGAGATGCAGGAGGCCCTGGCGGTCCGGAAACTTGTCGAGCAGGCCAAGGGCTATTTGATGAAGTCGAAAAAACTGTCGGAGGGGGAAGCCTTCCGGCTCATTCAGCGGCAGAGCATGGATATGCGGAAATCCATGCGGGAAATTGCCGAAGCGATCCTTCTGGCCGGCCAAATTGAAGGCCGCGCCGGCTAAAAGGGTGTTGACAGTATTGGAAAACGGATGGTATATACTCGTGACAAATTAATGAGTTGGAGACAATGACGTCTCCTGAAGTCGGGCCCCATACGATGCTCGGCTTGGATCCGGACAATGACGTCCTCCGTCCCCTGCGGGATTGAGGGCGTTTTTTTTTAACTTATGCGGCCATTTCGAATTGCCATGGTCCAGATGAACCCCACGGTCGGGGACATGGAGGGGAATGTCCTGCGGATCGGCGGCTGGCTGCGCGAGGCGAAGAAAGCCGGGGCGGATCTCGTCGCCTTTCCTGAGCTGGCCATCACCGGCTATCCGCCGGAAGATCTGCTGCTCAAGCCGAAGTTTCTTCGCGAGAATCGCCGTGCGCTCCAGGAGGTCATCCGCCGGAGTCGCGGCCTGGCGGTGGTCGTCGGTTGTGTGGGGGAAAGCACGATGTCGGAGCTCAAGAGCGGGCAGCCGATGGTCGTGCCGGCCGGCCGGCACGAATTGTCCAATGCCGCCGCGGTGATTGCCGGAGGCCGCCTGGTCGCGACCTACGACAAGCGCTATCTCCCGAATTACGGGGTGTTCGATGAAAGCCGGTATTTCCATCCGGGGAGAAAAATTTCCGTGGTGGTGTTGGGAGGGGTCGCGATCGGCGTGAATATTTGCGAAGACATCTGGTTCCCGGAAGGGCCGACGCGGTCGCAGGCGGCCGCCGGCGCCGAGATCATTGTGAATATCAATGCGTCGCCTTTTCAGGTCGACAAGAGCCGTCTACGCGAGCAGATGCTGGCCACACGCGCCAGAGAAAACGGCGTGATCGTGACCTACACCAACATGGTCGGCGGCCAGGACGAGCTGGTGTTCGACGGGAACAGCCTGATTCTTGATCAGTCCGGCGAGGTGGTGCTGCGCGGCAAGGCATTCGAAGAGGAGATGCTCGTTGCGGATTTGAATGTCGCAGCGGTGGCGCGCGATCGGATGGCGCAGGGACGGAAAAAATGGGGCGGCGGCCGGACGCGGGCGATGGTCGATCGCATAGTGGTGTCGGAATCATCGCGGGCAACCACGCGTCCCCGGCTTGTGCCGGCTGATGCGGCTCCGTTGCCACCGCTGGAGGAAGTCTACCGCGCGCTTGTGACGGGCGTCCGTGACTACGTCGCCAAAAACGGATTCAAGCGCGTCGTCATTGGGCTAAGTGGGGGGATCGATTCGGCCTTGACGGCGGTCGTGGCCGTGGATGCCCTGGGGGCATCCAATGTGCTGGGGCTCTTTATGCCCTCGCCGTACACCTCAGGGGAAAGCCGGGAGGACGTGGCCGAGCTGGCGGAGAAGTTGCGCATCACGGTCAAGACGATCCCGATTCACGACATGTTAAAGGCGTATTTGCGGTCGTTGGCCGGCTCGTTTGCCGGACGTCGGGCGGATAGCACGGAGGAAAATATTCAGGCGAGGATTCGCGGCAATCTTCTCATGGCCTTCTCGAATAAATTCGGGCATCTGGTCCTGACCACCGGCAACAAGAGCGAGATGAGCGTGGGGTATGCCACGCTCTATGGAGACATGGCAGGCGGATTCGCCGTCATTAAGGACGTGCCCAAGACGATGGTCTATGAGTTGGCGCGGTTGCGGAACCGGCGGGATCGCCTGGAGGTGATTCCGAAGCGAACCTTCGATCGGCCGCCGACGGCGGAGCTGAAGCCGGATCAGAAGGATGAGGACACGCTGCCGCCCTATGCCATGCTCGATCCGATTCTCAAAGCCTACGTGGAAGAGGATCGGGCGCCGGAGGAAATTGTCGAGATGGGCTTCGATCGCCGGACGGTGGCGCAGGTCATCACGATGGTGGACCGGAGCGAGTATAAGCGCCGGCAGGCGCCGATCGGCATCAAAATCACGCACCGGGCTTTCGGCAAGGATCGCCGGATGCCGATTACGAACCGGTACCGGAACATCTGACCGCAAGGAGGTCGTATCGTGGATGTAAACAGGCGGCAGAAGGCTGGATGGGTGGCGGCAGCGCTGGGCAGTGTACTGTGGAGCACGCGGGCCTGGGCGCAAGAGGCGGTGCCGGCCGGCGCGGGCCGCATCGACAGTGGAGATACGGCGTGGATGCTGGCCGCGTCAGCCTTGGTGGCGGTGATGATCGTGCCCGGGCTGGCACTGTTCTATGGAGGGATGGTGCGCAGGAAGAACGTCCTTGGCACGATGATGCACAGTTTCCTTGTCCTGTGCGTGGTCAGCGTGGTCTGGGCCCTCTGGGGTTATAGTTTGGCCTTTGCGCCGGACAAGGGGGGAGTCATCGGCGGGTTGGACTGGACGTTACTCAGCGGTGTCGGGGCGGCGCCTCACCCGGTCTATGCTCCAACCGTGCCGCATGTGGCCTTTATGGTTTTCCAGTTATTGTTCGCGGCATTTACGCCTGCGTTGATCGTCGGCGCGTTTGCGGAGCGCATCCGGTTCAGCGCCCTGATAGGCTTCACGGTGGCCTGGTCTCTGTGTGTGTACGCTCCCCTGGCGCACTGGATGTGGGGCGGGGGCTGGTTGAGCAGGCTGGGCGCGGTGGATTTTGCAGGCGGTACGGTGGTGCACCTCAGTGCCGGCGCCTCGGCGCTGGCCTGCGCGCTGGTCCTGGGGCGCCGTCGCGGCTGGCGGACGGAATACATGGCTCCCCACAACCTTCCGCTGGTGCTGGCCGGGACGGGGCTGTTGTGGTTCGGCTGGTTTGGGTTTAACGGTGGGAGCGCCAGGGGCGCCAACGGAGTGGCGGCCGGTGCAATCGCCGCCACGCACCTCGCCGCAGCTGCCGCCGCGCTGGCCTGGATGGCGGTCGAATGGACTCACCGGGGCAAGCCGACGGTCCTGGGCATCGCCAGTGGCGCGGTGGCCGGCATGGCCTCCGTCACGGCCGGGGCGGGGTTTGTCGGGCCTGTCTCTGCGGTGCTGCTTGGCGTGACCGCTGGTGTGCTGGCGTATCTGGCCATTGTATGGAAGGGGAAGTTTGGCTATGATGACACGCTTGATGTCGTTGGATTGCACGGCGTGGGCGGCTTCGTCGGCATGCTCGGCGTCGGCCTGTTGGCCTCCACGAGCGTCAATCCTGCCGGTCCGAACGGCCTGTTGTTCGGAAATCCCGGGCAGTTGGCTGTGCAGGCGGTGGCGGTAGCCGTCGCCGTGGTGTTCGCGTTCGTCGGGACCTACATTATTTTGAAAGTGCTCGACGGCATGATCACGTTGCGCGTATCGCCGGAAGAAGAAGCCACAGGACT
>JAIBHQ010000176.1 GCA_020028595.1 Nitrospirota bacterium | reverse complement strand
GGACGTCGTGAAGTCCGTGAAAGCGGCCAACCTGATCCTGCCATCGGGCGACATCAAGGCGGGCAATCTCGATTACAACGTGTTCACGAACAACCAGTTCAGAGCCGTCGAGCCGATCAACGACGTCATCGTCAAGGTCAACCAGCTGGGCAATCCCGTCCGCGTGCGCGACGTGGGCACGGTCACCGACTCCTCCGACATCCAGACCAACATCGTCCGGACCGACGGCAAGCGGTCGGTTTATCTGCGCGTCAACAAGCAGCCGGTCGCGAACACGGTCGAAGTGGTGGACGCGCTGCACGTGGCGCTGCCGAAGATGATCGGCATCCCGCCCGGCGTGCAGCTCGGCATCTCGTTCGATCAATCCCTGTACATCCGGATGGCGATCAAGAACCTGACCGAGCAGGCGCTGCACGGCTCGGTGCTGGCCGCCGCCGTCATTCTGATATTCCTGCGCAACCTGACCAGCACGCTGATCATCTCCGTCGCCATCCCGCTGTCCATCCTCGTGACGTTCATCGTCCTCTACTTCACCGGCATGACGCTGAACGTCTTCACGCTCGGCGGCCTGGCGCTCGGCATCGGCCGGCTCGTGGACGACTCGATCGTCGAGCTGGAAAACATCCAGCGGCACCTGAACACGGGGCAAAAACGGTGGGACGCCATCGTGGAGGCGGCGCGCGAGGTGGCCATGCCGATCTTCGCCTCCACCGTCACCACCGTCATCGTGTTCCTGCCGATCTTTTTCGTCGTCGGCATCGCCCGGCTGCTGTTGATCCCGCTGACCTTCACGATCGCCATCTCCCTGTTCACGTCGTTTTTCATCTCGCGCACGGTGACGCCGGCGCTCTGCTTCAAATACCTCAAGCCGGAACAGGAGGCCCATCGCGGAATGCCGGGCTGGTGGGTGCGGTTCATGGAACAGACCCGCGTCATGTACGAGGCGATCGACGACCGTTACCAGCAGGCGCTCACCTGGACGCTCGCGCACAAGAAAACGCTCGTCGCCGTGATCGTGCTCGTCTTCACCGGCTCGCTGGGATTAATCCCGTTCATCGGGCAGGAGTTCATCCCGGTGAACGACGAAAGCCAGTTCCGGATCGTCGTCCGCGCGCCGGTGGGCCAGCGGGTGGAAAAGACGGAGCAGCAGGTCATCGAAATCGAGCGGGTGCTCAGGGAGAATATCAAGCCTGAAGAGCTGGACACCATCGTGTCCAGCACCGGCGTGCTGACACAGGGGCGTTCCTCTCTCTTCAATCCGAACACCGGCCCCCACACCTCGGTCGTGCAGGCCTATCTGGTGCCTCAAGACCGGCGGGCACGCAGCCAGACCCAGATCATGAACGAGGTGCGCCCGAAGATCCTGAAACTTTTCCCCGGCGTCGCGATGTATTTCGATCCGGGCGGGATCATCAAGCGCGTGACCAGCTTCGGTTCGCAGAAGGCGGTGGACGTGGAAATTTACGGATATGAATTCGAGAAGGCCCGCGCTGTCATCAAGCAGGTGGAAGCGATCATGCACGACGTCAAAGGCCTGGCCGACATCGAGGTGAGCCGCGAGGAGAACTATCCCGAACTGGACATCACCGTGGACCGCGAAAAAGCCGCGCTGCTCGGCATCAGCGAGACCGACGTGGCCAACGCCGTGCTCTTCTCGCTCAACGGCAACGGGCAGACCGATCCGATCATTTACACCGACCCCGAGACCGGCAACGAGTATTACATCAGCGCCTGGCTGGCCGAAGAGCATCGCAAGGACCTCACCGCGCTGGATCGGATCGTGCTGACCAGCCGGACGGGCGAAGCGGTCCTGCTCAAGAACGTGGCGGCCGTGAAGTTCAACGCGGGTCCCGTGAAGATCAACCGGAAATACTTCCAGCGGGTCGTCAACATCACGGCCAATCCGGTAGGGCGCGATCTCGGCAGCATCGGTAGCGAGTTGGAAACGCGGTTCGCTCAACTCCAACTTCCACCCGGCTTCAGCGTCCGCGTGGCCGGCCAGATCGCGCAGCAACGCGAGACGTTTACCGGCCTGATCTTCGCGACCATCCTGGCCATGATGCTGGTCTACATGGTCATGGCCGCCCAGTTCAAATCGCTGGTGGACCCCTTCATAATCATGTTCTCCATCCCGATGGGCCTGCCGGGCGTGCTGCTGATCCTGTTTCTCACCGGCACGACCCTGTCCACGACCTCGTTCATGGGCATCATCATGATGCTGGGCATTGTCGTCTCCAACGGCGTGCTGCTGGTGGATTACACGAACGTGCTGCGGCGGCGCGGCGTGGCCCTGCGCGAGGCCGTGGTACTCGCGTCGCGGACCAGGCTGCGGCCTATTCTCATGACGTCGCTGGCGACGGTCTTCGGCCTGCTGCCGATGGCGCTGGGGCTCGGCGTGGGCGGAGAAACAAACGCGCCGCTGGCCCGGTCGGTCGTCGGCGGGCTCGGCGTCTCGACGATCCTGACCCTGTTTTTGATTCCGACACTCTATGTGATTCTGGAGGAGAAATTCCCGCGCAAGGCGGATCCGATGAAGGACGAACAGATCGGAACCGCGCCGGCGCCGATCGTCCCGTCACATTGACAAGGCTCGAAGCGCTCCCCCACAATGCCCGCATGTCTTCCAGGCCGGAACAACAGCCCGCTCGCAATACTCCCGCACAAGACGAGATTCCAGACCGTCTTTGCACCTGGTGCAAGGTACCGATGACCAAACGGCTCGTCGGAGACGGGCAGTACCTGCACTACACCTGCCCGAAGTGCGTGTTCCAGCATGCCATGAAGTGGGAGAAAAAATAGGGGCCGTTTTGGTCGAACCCCTGTGCTCGCAGAACGCGAGCATGGGAAAAGGCTCCCTGGTTGGCTCGCCGTGCTCGCGCAACGCGCGGCCTCAGAAGGCCCTCGTTGGACGCGCGCAGTTGCGAGCCAACCACGTCACCCTTCTAATGAAATGAGCAGGGGACAGGTCGCTTGTAGACCTGTCCCCTTAACGGATCCGCAAGGTCGCTCACACTATCACCCGATATTTCTAGCTAACAGAGGAGAGAAATTAAGACGGCCCGCGTTTGGCAGGGGGCGACATACTCGCTTCCGATGGTTTGCTTTTGTCCTCGAACTGCCCCAGGACTTTCAGGA
>JAIBHQ010000175.1 GCA_020028595.1 Nitrospirota bacterium | reverse complement strand
ACGCCAGTTCTCCGAGGCAACCATCTTACCTTTCTTCTGCAACCGTTCCACGACGTGGACCGTATAAAAAGTCCGGTCGGCCTCAATAACAGCATGGACATAATCGGCGACCGTTTCAGGAGGAATGCCGGCCGGAGCTGCTGGCGGCTTCCCGCAGGCGGTGAAACTCCAGCTTGTGGCAATTACAACGACTGCAATCCGTGCGATCTTCCCGGCACTCGCGTTGGTCATGGCGCAACCTCCTCGTGCGGCCTCCGGATCAGCATCATACGCCTGATGCAATCAGAATACAGCTCATGGCCGGCCGACTTTTTCGTGAATCTCGCACCTGTGCGCCTTGCAATGCAGTAAAGGCTCGCCTACACTCAGGTCCGACAACACCGTCTGCCTCACTCTTGATTACCGAATTCGTCATCACCGAAGGGGAAAAGCCGAAGCGGCTCGACGTGTTTCTCGCAAACCGCGAGCGCGACCTCTCACGCTCGGCCATTCAGCGCCTGATTGAAAAAGGCCGCGTGCAGCTCAACGGCGAGCCGGCCAGGGCCAGCCAGAAAATCAAGCCCGGCGACCGGATCACGTTCGATGTTCCCAAAGCGGAACCGCTGGAGCTGAACGGCGAACCCATCCCACTGGACATTCTGCATGAAGACGACACGCTGCTCGTGTTGAATAAACCCGCCGGTCTGGTCGTCCATCCGGCTCCGGGCCACTGGACCGGCACGCTGGTCAACGCGCTGCTCTATCACTTTGAGACGTCCGGAGGAACCGCTTCGACGATCGGGGGAAAGGAACGGCCGGGGCTGGTCCATCGCCTGGACAAGGAAACCTCCGGCGTGATGGTCATCGCCAAGACCGACCAGACGCATCGCAGCCTGGCCGCGCAGTTCAAGCAACACACGATCACGCGCATGTACGAAGCCCTGGTGTTGGGCGTGCCGAAAAAAGGCCACGGATTGATTGAGCTGGCGATCGGGCGGGACACCAAGGAACGAAAGAAGTTCTCGGCCCGCACGGCGAGGCCAAAAGCGTCCGTCACGGAATACAAGGTGGTCGAGCGATTCGGAAAAATCGCGGCGCGCGTGGATTTGTTTCCCAGGACCGGCCGCACGCACCAACTCCGCGTGCATATGACCGCGCTCGGCCATCCGTTGCTCGGCGATCCGACCTACGGAGGGCGCAAAGTGCAGGCGCTCGAAACACTCGACATCCCGCGTGTCATGCTGCACGCCAAGACGCTCGGGTTTTGCCACCCGGTCACCGGCAAACCAATGGCATTCACTTCGCCGCTCCCGCCGGACATGGCCTCCGTGCTCGCGGCCTTGCGAACGGTGACCGGCACCAAGACGTGATCGCTTGACTCCCCAATCCTGGCATTGTAGAGGTGGCCTGTGGAGTTAAGCCAAGCCCTCGACGTCATCGGTCATCTGATTGCCGCGCTCAAGCAGTATGCCTCCAGGCTGCCCGCCATGGTTCCGCGAGCTGCCGTCCCTGGAGGAATCAAGCCGACACCGGAATCCATCGAGACGTATGAGCAGGCCGTCTCCCGCTTTCGCTCGCAGAGCGGGCACTCCCCCTACAAGAAATTCCATGACCCCCTGATCGAATCGTTGGAAGCGTTCGAGGCCGGCAAGCTGCTGGGATCCATCCAGCCGCTGCTGGCGATCCTGGATCATCTCGACACAATGAAACGGGACAAGCAGATTCTGGTGAATCAAACGGATGAGAAGCGGATGGGCGAGTACCGCGTGACCCTCAATAAGATCCTGCCGGGAAATAAACCGGAGCTGGAAGGCGCCGGGCGCGGACTTTAACAGCCGTAATCAGTAATCCGTGATGCGTAACGGGCAGGAACTACCACTTGACCATCCTTTAACCCATCACGGTTCACGCATCACGCGTCACGGTATTCAGTGGCCCATCTTTGGTCCCGTCGCGTTGGAACCTTGCGAAACCAATTTGAGTCGAACCAATTCATGGCAGTGCGGGCATGTCATGCGGATGGTCGTCTCGTCCAGGACTTCCACGTCGTCGTCCTTCACCCACATCAACTGGAAGCACCGGGGACAACTCCGAACTGTCGTCATGGTCGCTCACCCTCTTGCAGATTTAAGCCTTGCATCGACTGGGACTACCATAATATAAGAAGGCTGTCGCTCTCAAGGGCATGATCACCTTCTCCGAACGCAAGAATTTCGACCCCGCGCTGCTCGTCAGACTCTACGACTGTGCGCCCTGGGCCAAGGCCCGCACGGTCAACGGCATTACAGACATGCTGACCCATACCGACCTGGCGATTTCCGTCTGGGACGGCCAGCAACTGATCGGGTTCGGCCGCGTCCTGACGGATTATGTCTACCGCGCCTCCATCTGGGACGTTATTGTGGACCCGGAGTACCAGGGCCAGGATATCGGCACCCAGATCATGGAAAAGATTCTGCACCATCCCTCGCTCGCACGCGTGGAAAAATTCTGGCTCTGCACCCGGGACAAGCAAGCCTTCTATGAAAAGCTTGGATTCAGCGCCAACGAGCAGACCGGCATGGTGTGGGATCGAGAGAAGCACGTCCCACCAAAATAATTCGCAACAACAACGGGGGTTCTATGAACACGAAACGGTTGGCCTTGGCCAGTCTGGCGGTATTCGGCGTCTTCTTCGTCGTGGATGGGGTTGTCAATAACGTGCTGCTCACCGATCTCTATAAACAGACCGCCTCGGTTTGGCGCCCGGAACGCGAGATCATGGGTAACTTGTGGCTTATGTGGCTTGGAACTCTGATTCTTGCGCCGCTCTTCGTCCTGATCTATACCAAGGGCTATGAAGCCAATAAACCCGGACTCGGCCAGGGCGTGCGGTACGGACTGATCGTCGGCGTGCTCCTCTTCGCGCCACAGTGTCTGGCCTGGTATGCGGTGCTGCCGATTCCGGCCGTGCTCCCCGTCTGGTGGTTTGCAGCCGGGATGGTGGAAAGCATCGCTGCCGGGGCAGCGGCTGGACTCATCTACCGAACAGCTTGACGGTTACCGGATGATACGCACCTTGGGGGTTCGTCAGCGGGAGGCAATTCTCGCTGCATTACTCCTGCTCTTTCTCTGCATGCACGGCGAAACCCAGGCAGCCGGGGAAGAGTGCCGAACAAAGTCCTACCAGGATAAAATCCCCTG
>JAIBHQ010000174.1 GCA_020028595.1 Nitrospirota bacterium | reverse complement strand
CCGGGTTTGACCGACAGCAACCACGGAGACGCGGCGCCGCCGAGCGCCAGGCCGAAGACGGGAGCGGTCTGCCCACGGCTGCGGAGCGCGTGCAGGAACTGCTTCAGCGGGATCTCATCGAAGTCGAAGGCCTCGCCGAGCAGACGTTTGATATCGGCGAGCGGAGGCACAGGCGTCGTCAGTACGCGGTGCGTGGGGAGCACGGTCAGGCCGGGATCTTCCAGGCTGGCGAACAGCATCAGGACGGCATCGTAGGGCTGGAGGCCCGCCGCCGCCGCGCGTGCGCGGCAGGATTTCCGGTAGTTGAGCGCGGTCTCGTACCGGTGGTGGCCGTCCGCGATGAAGAGCGGGGTCGAGTGCATGAAGGTGACGATCTCGTCCAGCACCGCCCGGTCCGTGATGGCCCAGAGGCGCTGACGGAATCCTTCGTCGTCTGTGAAGTCGAAGCGCGGCTTGTCGGCGTTGACGGATTTGTCGATAAGCCGGATGACGGCCCCCTGCGGGTCTGAAAACAGCGAAAAGATCGCGCTGAAGTTGGCCCCGCAGGCCTCCAGCAGATTGAGCCGGTCCGTTTTGGCGGCGGCCCGCGTATTTTCGTGCGGGTAGATCTTGCCGGTGCCGAACTCTTCCAGCTCGACGGTCGAGAAAAATCCCTTGAGTGTTTTCATCGGCGTGCCGGATTCATCCGACGGTGAGCGGTATTCGATCGTGTAGGGATAGATCGCCGGCTGGCGCTCGCGCTGCAGCACTCCGCCGGCCATCCAGTCTTTCAGCCACGCGGCGGCGCGCGTGTAGCGGTTCTGTCCGGGGCTATCTTGTGGCTCGTCCAGACCCAGTTCGAGCCGGATGACGTTATGCGGATGGCGGGCATGCAGCGCGTTCTGAAACGCCGCATCGATCACGTCGTACGGAGGCGCGACGACGCGGCTCACGTCGGAAACCCTGGCCGGATTGTAGAGCACGCCTTTAAACGGAATCAGATTGGCCATATATCTCCAGTCAGAGGCTATAGGTTATAGGCAATGGGCTATGGGACGGAAACTCTGCTTGCCTATAGCCTATTGCCCATCGCCTCGCGCCTCATGTGTACCTTGTGACTTCAAACCGAAACAATTCGGCCGGCTCGTCGGGACCGATGCCGGCTTTCAGCCGCACCGTCACCAGTTGCTCGTGGACGGAATTGATGTGCTCGATGTCCGGCAGCAGCACGCCATGACGCGCGCCCGCCCGCACGATCACGCCGTAGCGCCGGTGATCGAGCCGCGTCTCGTCGGCGACCGGCTCCGGCGTGGACAGCACATCCACGGTAATCGCCAGCTCAACCAGTTCATCCGGTCTCACCGGCTCGAAGCGGGGATCGCGCGTCGCCGCCGCGACGGCGTTTTCCACGATCTCCACGGCCAGGGTTTCCCGCGTCGGCTCCGTCGTGCCGATGCAGCCGCGCAACTGGCCGCGCGCCTTCAGGCAGACGAACGCGCCGGCCCGGCGGTGCGCCTGCGGATATTGTTCGAAGACATCAACCAGCGGGGCGATGATCTCCCGGTTTCTGACGAACGCCTCCACCGCCTCGGCGGCCAGTTTCACCAGCGGATGGAGCGAAGGACGAGTCATGAGTGACGAGTGATGGGTGATGGGCAGGGAACCATGGAGCAGACTTGAGTGCGAAACTTACTGGTTACGCATTACTGATCACTCATCACTGATCACGGGTTACCGGTCGCGATTGACCATGTAGTCAGCGACGATGACCAGCGCGCGCTTGGCCGGCGAGTCGTCGAACAGGGCCAGGCTTCGGGTGGCCGCCGCGACGTAGGCGCGCGCCCGCTCCATCGCGTAGGCGATGGATCCATAGTCCTGCATCAGCGCGATGATCCGTTGCAGATCGGTGTCCGACAGCGTCCGGGTTTCCAGGCGGTCCTTGATCATCTGCCGATCCGGCTCCGGGCATTGTTGCAGCAGATGGAGCAGTGGAATCGTGATCTTGCCCTCCCGCAGGTCCTGCCCCAGCGTTTTACCCAACTGCGCTCCGTTGGCGGTGTAATCGAGCGTGTCGTCCGCCATTTGAAAGGCGATGCCGATGTACTCGCCGAACCGGAAGAGCGCCGCCTGCCGCTCGTCGGACGCGCGGCCGATGATGGCGCCGATGCGGCATGATGTCGCGATCAGGCTCGCCGTTTTATGCTCCACGATCCGGATGTAGTCGGCTTCGGTCATGGCAATACTGCCGTGATGGTAGAGTTGCAGCACTTCGCCTTCCGCCATCCTGCTGCAGGCTTCCGCCAGGGTTTCGTTGACCGCCTGGTTTTTGAAGGTGACGATCTGGCGCATGGCATGGGAATAGAGATAGTCGCCGACGAGGATGCTGATTTGATTGCTCCACACTTTGCGGGCGGTCTGCCGGCCGCGGCGCAGGTCGGCGTCGTCGACGACGTCGTCGTGCAGCAGCGTGGCGGTGTGAATGAATTCGACGAGACTGCCGAGGCTCTGCGGATCGGACGAGGTGTCTCCGCACAGCCGGGCCGACAGCAGCAACAGGAGCGGGCGGATGCGTTTGCCGCCGCTGCTGAGGATGTGGGCCGCGACGGTGTTGACGAGTGTGACGGACGAATCGAGGTTCTTCCGGATGTGATCCTCGACGCCGTCCAACTCCTTGCCGTAGGTCTCCCACACGTCGGCCATCGTGTGGAGTGTCGGCGTGACGGGGCCGTTTTGCATGCGGCGAGTCTAGGGAAGGGCCCGGTCGTTGTCAAGCATCGGAAATGAGGGTTTTAACGTTCGGAATTGCGCAGTTCGGCGAAGTTCTTGGCTTGACAGATTTGCACGGCGTCCGGTAAGTTGAGAAAAAACCACACGCGGGTTTTCACGGCTGAAAATGAACATTCCTGGGTTGCCTCCCAAACAGGGCCTCTACGATCCGTGCAAGTCCCGCACGAGTTCCTGAAGCGCGCGGCCGCGGACGTCCGCGTCGCGCTGCCCAGCGCCGGCGAGTACGGCGTCGGCATGGCGTTTCTCCCGCCGGACGCCGCGTCCCGCAAGCAGTGCGAAACGTTGTTCGAGAAAATCGTGGCCGAGGAAGGCGCGCGGCTGCTGGGCTGGCGCGATGTGCCGGTGAAGAGCGACGCGATCGGCGAACAGGCGCGCCGCACCGAGCCGGCGATCCGGCAGATATTCATCGCGCGCGACATCCTGAACGAGGCGCAGTTCGAACGGAAGCTCTATGTGATCCGGAAACGCGTCGAGAAGGCCGTGCGCGAGTCGGCGATCGAGGGACGCGAGTATTTCTATGTGTCGAGCCTGTCGGCGAACACGATCGTCTATAAAGGCCTGCTGCTGCCGAATCAGATGGCGGCCTATTATCAGGACCTCAGGGACGCCAGCCTGACCAGCGCGCTGGCGCTGGTGCATTCGCGGTTCAGCACCAACACGTTCCCGACCTGGCCCCTGGCGCATCCCTACCGCTACATCTGTCACAACGGCGAGATCAACACGCTCAAGGGCAATGTGAACTGGATGAAAGCGCGCCAGGGCCGCCTGGAATCGGAACTGTTCGGGAAGGACATTCCGAAGCTCTTCCCGATCGTCTACGAGCAGCAGAGCGACTCGGCCTGTCTCGACAACGCGCTCGAATTTATCCTGATGGGCGGCCGGTCGCTGCCGCACGCGATGATGATGCTGATCCCCGAGCCGTGGGTGGCCAATCCGCACATGGATCTCGACCGGCTCGGGTTCTATCAGTATCACGCGGCCATGATGGAACCGTGGGACGGTCCTGCGGCGGTCTGCTTCACCGACGGCAAGCTGATCGGCGCGACGCTGGACCGCAACGGTCTGCGGCCCTGCCGCTACCAGGTGACGACGGACGATCTTGTCGTGCTGGCTTCCGAAGCCGGCGTGCTGCCCACCGAGGCCGCGAACATCCGGCAGAAGGGGCGGCTCCAGCCGGGCCGCATGTTCCTGGTCGATACGGTCCAGGGCCGGATCGTGGATGACGAGGAGATCAAGTCCGACATCGTCAGACGCAAACCGTACCGCGCGTGGGTCAGCCAGTACGGCATCTCGCTGAGTGAGTTGCCGGAGCCGCTGAACGTGCCGCAGCCGGATCATGCGTCGATTCGCCAACGCCAGCAGGCGTTCGGCTACACGGTCGAAGAATTGAAGATGGTGATCACACCGATGGTCGTCACCGGCGAAGAGCCGATCTCGTCCATGGGCACGGATACGCCCTTGGCGGTACTGTCCGAGCGGCCGCAGTTGCTGTTCAAGTATTTCAAGCAACTGTTCGCGCAGGTGACCAATCCGCCGATCGATCCGATCCGCGAGCAGCTTGTGATGTCGCTGGTGACCAACATCGGTCCCAAGCCGAACGTGATGGATGAACGGCCGGAATCCTGCCGCCGTATCAAGGTCGGGCAGCCGATCCTGACCAACGGAGATTTGCAGAAGATCCGCGATCTGGCCGATCCGCATTTCAAGAGCAAGACGCTCCGCATGCTGTTCCGCGTGAGCGAAGGACCGGACGGGCTCGGCACGGCGGTGGATACCCTCTGCCGCGAGGCGTCGCAGGCGATCAAGGAGGGCTACAAGTTCCTGATCCTGAGCGATCGCGGCGTCAACGAGGAATGGGCGCCGATCCCGAGCCTGCTCGGCATTTCGGCCGTCCATCACCATCTCGTGCGCGAGTGCACCCGGACGGAAGTCGGCCTGATCCTGGAAACCGGCGAACCGCGCGACGTCCATCACTTCGCCTGCCTGATCGGCTACGGCGCGGGGACGATCAATCCGTACCTCGTCTTCGAATCGCTCGTCGATATGGAGCGGGACGGCTACCTGCCGGAGGGGATCGATGCGGCGACAGCCGAGGGCAAATTCATCAAGGCGATCAATAAGGGCCTGCTCAAGATCTTCTCCAAGATGGGCATCTCCACGGTGCAATCCTACTGCGGCGCTCAGATTTTCGAGGCGATCGGGCTGAGCACGCAACTGGTCGAGCGTTACATGACCGGTACGCCGTCCCGCATCGAGGGGATCGGCATCCGCGAGATCGGCGAGGAATCGCTGCGCCGCCACGCGCAGGCGTACCAGCCGGCGCCGATCCGCCAGCTCGATTTCGGCGGCGAGATCCACTACCGCGTGCAGGGTGAGCACCATAACTGGAACCCGGAAACGATTTACAAGCTCCAGCACGCCACCCAACACAAGAATGCGCAAACGTTCAAGGAATTCTCGACGCTCGTGAATGATGAGAGTAAGCGCCGCTCGAACATTCGCGGCCTGCTGGAGCTGAAGACGTTGCCGAAACCGATTCCATTGGAAGAGGTCGAGCCGGCCGGCGCGATTGTGAAGCGCTTCACGACCGGCGCCATGTCCTTCGGCGCGATCAGCAAGGAAGCGCACGAAACGCTCGCGATCGCCATGAACCGCATCGGTGGCAAGAGCAACACCGGCGAGGGTGGCGAGGACCCGGAGCGGTTCGTGCCATTGCCGAACGGCGATTCCAAGAACAGCGCGATCAAGCAGGTCGCCTCCGCGCGCTTCGGCGTGACGACGGACTATCTGGTCCATGCCAAGGAATTGCAGATCAAAATGGCGCAGGGCGCGAAGCCGGGGGAAGGCGGCCAGCTGCCGGGGCACAAGGTGGATGAGGTCATCGCCCGTCTGCGGTATGCGACACCGGGCGTGCAGTTGATCTCGCCGCCGCCGCATCACGACATCTACTCGATTGAAGATCTGGCGCAGTTGATTTTCGACCTCAAGAACTCCAACCCCGAGGCGGAGGTTTCGGTGAAACTGGTTTCCGAGGTCGGGGTGGGGACTGTCGCCGCGGGCGTGTCCAAAGCCAAGGCCGACAAGGTCCTGATCAGCGGAGACAGCGGCGGTACGGGCGCCTCGCCGCTGGCTTCCATTAAATATGCCGGCATTCCGTGGGAGCTCGGCCTGGCGGAGACGCAACAGACATTGGTGCTGAACAATCTGCGCGGGCGTATTCGGGTGGAAACGGACGGCCAGTTGAAGACGGGGCGGGACGTGGTGATTGCCTCGCTGCTCGGGGCCGAGGAATTCGGTTTCTCGACCGCGCCGCTGATCGTCGAAGGCTGCATCATGATGCGCAAGT
>JAIBHQ010000021.1 GCA_020028595.1 Nitrospirota bacterium | reverse complement strand
GGCCTGGACGCCATCTGTCCCGGGAAGCCGGATATCCATCAGGATGACGTCCGGCTTCAGTCGTTTCGTTTCCGCGATCGCCGCGTCCGCGGTTCCGGCTTCGCCGACCACCTTGATCTGGGGATCGCGGGCCAGCACCATCTTGAGTCCCTCGCGGACAACCGCGTGATCGTCCACCAGCAGGACGGCGATCGGTTTGCCTGTCGTCATGATCCGGAACTCCTTTGCGGGATGGGAAGAGTTACTGCGATATGGACTCCCTGGCCGGGCTGCGAGGTGATTGTGAAGTCAGCTCCGATGGCCTTTGCGCGGGTGTCCATGTTGGTCAGGCCGTGCAGGCCTTGCCGCGCGGCGACCGGATCAAATCCGACGCCGTCGTCGCGGATTTCGATCCTGAGGGCGCCGTTCTGTCGTTGGGCAGTCACCACTCCCTCATGGGCCCGGGAATGTTGCAGGCAATTGCTCAAGGCCTCACGGACGATCAGCAGAATAGACTCCGCCTGTTCATGCGAAAGATTTGCGGCCAGGTTGGGCTCCATGTCCACCCGGAGTTGCGGACCCGTGCCGATCGTCATGCTCTGGACCAGGGTGGGGAGGGCCGTATCGAACGGCGGTTGCGCCTCGCGGGGAGGCTGGGGACCGGCAATGTAGCCTCGGATTTGTTTCATGGTGAGTTTAAGCTGTTCCAGGGCCCGGAGGATACGTCCAGCGGCCTCAGTTGGCTCTGTGTTCTGGGCCGATTGGCCGGCTTCCAGCCGCAACCCGACGGCATAGAGCGATTGCAGGACGTCGTCGTGGAGGTTGCGGTTCAATTGCTCACGTTCTTCAAAGACCCGTGAGAGGTCCCGTGTCCGATCTTCGACGCGGGCCTCCAGTTCCTGATTCAGCTGATGCAGCCGCTCTTGCGTGCGCCGGTATGCTTGAACCAGCAGGGCGGTCGCCAGGAACAGGACGAGCGCGATCGAACGGTTGAACAGGATGATGTAGAAATCGAACGACGGCGGAGAGAGGTACGCGCCCAGTACTGTCAGGATCGTGCAGAGCGTCGTTATCCACCAGAGTGTCTGTTCGCGCGGCGACCAGATAGTCAGCAGAATGCACAGGACGTACAGGTACTGTGGGGGCATCTCCTGGGGGGTGTAGACATCGATGACCAGGACTGCCGCGGCAATCGCCAGGGCGGTGATCACAACCGGGACATGGCGTTCAGCGGCGGTCACCTTTTCTCCGTTCGGATGGCAGGCAGAACACGACCACGGTCCAGATCAGAATGGCGCTGGCGATTCGGTTGTACACGATGGCCGCAAAATCGGCTTCCCCCGGGCTGAACGCCGCACCGGCGGCAGTCATGAGCGTGCAGATATAGCCGAGCATGATGACGGGCTCCTGCCGGCGCGACCGGGCCGCCATGAGAACGGCGACGGAATAAAACATATACAGCGCCATGCTCTGTGGTGTGAACAAGTCGATCGCGAAGACACAGACCGCGATGGCCTGCGCCTTGCGTAGTGGTGAAAAACTGGCCAGCGACGGTAGCGGCATCCTCGCATGCTCCGCACATCGTGCGTGTACTATTGCACCTTCCCCCCTTCGCTGCAAGTATCTCTGCCCTTAACCGATCGTCCGCATCCTGTTAGAATGCCGCTATGATTCATCGTCACAGGACATCCGGTACGCGCTCCACGCAGCCGGTCTTCGCCAATGTGCGGGAGTTGATGATCGAGCGTTTGCCGGCGCGCAGCCACATTGTGCTGGAAGCCGCCGGCCGTTTGGCGGATGAGATGGGGGTGCCGGTCTTTGTCGTGGGTGGTATCGTCCGCGATCTGCTGCTCGGTGTGAGCACCTTCGATCTTGATCTGGTCGTCGAGGGCGACGGCGTTGACTTTGCCCGGGCGTTCGCCCGCGACACCGGCGGACAGGTGGCGGTGCACGACCGGTTCGGCACGGCGACGGTGACACTGGAAGAAGGCCCAAGGGTCGACATTGCCACCGCAAGGAAAGAGTCGTATGCACAGCCGGCTGCATTGCCGCTGGTCGTGCCGGCGTCGATCCAGGACGATCTGCTCCGTCGCGACTTCACGATCAACGCGCTCGCAGTTCGGCTCAATGCGCAGCGATTCGGCGAGATGGTGGATGCCTGTAACGGACAAGGCGATCTTGCCGCGCAGCGCATCCGAATGCTGCACAGCCGAAGTTTTCTCGATGATCCGACGCGGATTTTCCGGGCCATCCGGTTCGAGCAGCGCCTTGGATTCCGGATGGACCGGTCTACGCTCGCGTGCTTGCGCGACGCGATCGCAACGGGCGTGATCAGGCGCCTTTCAGCCCATCGACTATCCGGGGAACTGAAGCGGATGTTCGCTGAACGGCATCCCGGGCGTGCGATCGCCCGGATGGGCGAACTGGGCGTTCTCCACACGATTCATCCGAAGCTCGCGTGGTCCGAAAAGCTTGACGGGATGCTGAAGAGGGTCGAGCACGCGGTCGCGTGGCATGAACGGAGTTTGCCGAAGCACAAGCTGAACGTCTGGTTGCTGTACGTGATGGCACTGCTGGAAGGACTTCCGCCCAAGCCGGTGGCGGACATTCTGAAGCGGCTGGCACTTTCGAAGCAGGAGGCGGAGGCGATCCGAGCCGGCCACGCCCATGCCGGAATGGTTCTCAGCCGTCTGGCCAAACGACCGGCGCCAAAGCCGAGCGACATCTATCGCGTCCTCGCCGGTTTTGCCGGGGAAACAATCATGTTTCTGCTGGCGTCGGCGAAGTCTGAATCCGTGAAGCGCCTGATCAAGGCGTACGTGACCACCTATCGGCAGGTCAAACCGTCCCTCACCGGCGCCAGTCTGAAGTCACTCGGTCTCAAACCGGGACCGCAATTCAAGACGATTCTCGGCCGCTTGCTGGACGCCCGCCTGAACGGTGACGTGAACAGCGATATGGAAGAACGGGAACTGGCCAGAAAGCTCGCACGCGTGTAGCCGCGTGCCGTTCGAGGCGCTCGTTATTCGCCGACGCTGAACGGGATGCTCGTACTTGAGACTTCGCCCGGCAGCAGGATGGTGAGCGCCGTCGGCGCATTCGTCTCCTGATGGGCGACGGCAAACAGGACGCAGGCCTGCGGGATTGGATCGGGCGGAAACGCCAGCAATGCCGGAAATTCAATCAGCGGGCTGGCCACGCGTGCGGCCGCCAGCTTCAGCCGAAAGGCCATGAGCACGTCGCGCACGCGGCGTTCGTATTCTTCTTCGGGCACGTTGTGGGTGGCGGTAATGCCGATCTCCCAGAGAGGACGCGAGAAACTGACCGGGAGTCGAAGTCCCATCTTATGGGCAATGGGCGTGACGTCGATCAGGGCTCCTGCCTGAATCGCTTCCTCTCGTGAGAGAGTGTGGGGTTGCGGAGATGTGACCGGAAACTCCGGCGCCTGTCCGGTCTGTTCCGAGGAAAACGCAGGTGGTGCCGGTGACGCGCCTGTTTCCGGCTCGCTTGCCCCCGCTTCGGGGTGTTCCGGCTGTTCTGTTTGTGGTGCTGCCGGTTCCGGCAGCCCTCGCGCGTTCAAGATACCCTCGTAGACGGCGCGGGCAGCTTTGGACCAGGACGGGTCGAACGGGTGCCCGGCAAAGGCGGCATTCGCGGCCCTACGCTCGTCGTAGGTGAGGATGTGTGGAGTCTGGTCCGGTTGCATGTCTCTCAGATAGGCTCGGAAATCTCGAAGTCAAGTCGTGTGGCGGCCGTTGCATCGAAGCGCCGCTCGCGGTAGGATGCGCGGCCAATTGAGGGTGTGTAATGGCTGATCCGAACAAGGGCCTCTTCGATCATCAGTACGGGCGGTTCGTGGCCGACCGCGACAGGGCGGAAGGCTACGATTTTCAACACCAGACCGCCGGCAACGTCCCTCCGCCACCGGTGACCTTCGCGCAAAAGCTGCGCTGGTGGACCTGGGACCGCTGGAAGCGCCGCAAGCACATTCGCGAGGCGCGCGATCGCCGCGTGCAGGACATCGTGCAGCTTCGCACTCCCACGCTCCCTCCCCATAAATAACCCTGAGACGGCTTTCGCAGTTGATGGTGGCGTTTCTGCTTATTGGCGGGGCGAGCGTTACTCCGCCGGCAGGCGCTAGCCGCACGTGCTATTCGCGGATCAGCCCGCGCAGGCGGAAGTTGAATTCGTTGTTCAGAATCTGGTTCCAGTTGACTTTTTGGGCCAGGGTCGCTCGCGTGCCGTCTTCCGGACTGACGACCTTGCCGTAGGTATAGAACCAATTGATGATGGGGTCACCGGTAAATCTGAGGATGATCCAGTACCGGCGGTTTTCCTTCACAATCGTCTTGCTGCTTTCGAACGAAAACGGCACCCATTCATAGCGGTTCGCCGGTGTGCGGATTGCCGCGGATCGAACCGGGCGGCTCTTGGTGATGAGCGCGCCGGGGCCGTCGTTGTCTTCGTACAGTTCAATCCAAAGTTCGCCGCTCTCGCCGCCAAATCGGTGCAGGGCCAGTGATAAATCCGTGAGCAGCAGCGGTTGATCGATCTCAAACGCCTGGGCGTACAGCGTGTCGCCCGTCACGTACTCGGCGGTCTCCACCATATAGTTTTGTTCCAGCGAATACTGTCCCTTGCCGGATGTTTTCACCGGCTCGAAGAGCCGGATCTCGCGCGGGAATTCAAGATTGCCGAATGCTATCGGGAATGTGAACGCGCCAGGCTTGAGCGGTTGGGCGGGCGGCGCCGGCTTGGGAGCCGGAGGCGGCAGTGGTGCTGGGACTGTGGCTACCGGCGGTGGAATTGGCATCGGTGGAGCGGGTGCAACGACGGGCGGCGTGGGCGGTATCGGTACGGCGGGGGAAGGCGTCGGCTTGGCAACTACAGGCGGCGGTGCCGGCACGGGAACCACGGAGGGGGAGGCCATCGGAACCGCGACCAGCGCCGCCGCGTAGATCAGGTTCTTCGGCGTGCTTTCGGATTTCTGGGCCTTCACCACGTCCTTGTCCTGCGTGAAGTCGGTTTCGACATGCACATCCAGGATCTTCGGCCGGGCCGATCCTCGCGTGGCCCACAAGATCAGGCCATCCGTGTGCACGGCTTTGTTATCCGGTCCGACTTCGATCCGAATGAAGCGCGTCGAGACAAACCGGTGATAGGCCTGGCTGTCGTACATTAGCCAGCCTTGATCCGGATAATAGACCTCCAGCCACGCGTGCCGCCCTTCGCCCCATTTGGCGGTCCATCGCCGCTTGCCGTTGTCCTCGTCCACTTCCCAACTTTTCCCGAGCGTACGGCCCCGGACAAGGCGGGCCGGGATGCCGGCCGCGCGCAGCAGGGCCATGGTGAGATGGGAATAGTTCTGGCAGTTGCCTTTGCCTTCGCGTTTCGTCGTGAGGGCATCGTAACCGGCCGGTTCGAGCGTATAGTGCAGGTGATCCACGATCCAATGCATGACGCGGGTAACCGCCTCGTCCTCGGTTTTCGCGCCTTTGACCAGGTCCGCAGAGAGATCCCTGATGCTCTGATCTTCGGATTGCACCTGTTCAGACGGTTTCAGATAGCGCGCGACATCGGCAGGCAACGCGCCGGCCTGCACAGGGTAGGGAGCCGTGGATGGGACCGGCACGAAATCGACGGAGGCCTTGACGTCGTATTCACTCACGATCTTGATTTCTCCGCTCGGCGCTTTCCATTTCAACTCCAGAATACGGTTACCGTAGGCATCCGTGCGCTCCTGCGTCGAGGTCGGCGGCGGCGTGGTGGAATGCCGGTAGTTCGAGATAATCTGCTTGGAGGTTTTGCTTGTGGCCGACGGCGGAGGTACCAGATGGTAGGTGAAATCCTCAATGCCGCCCTGATCGGATGGAGCGCCGATTACTGCGGTATCTTTGACATGAAACGACGACGTGAGGGCGCCATCCAGGACCAACGTGCGGGCTTGCGAGAAAGAATGGGCAAAACAAGCGAGCCACGTCACGACAAACAGGATGCGCCGCATGTGGCGGGCCTGGAGCATAGCCATGTGCGCTTATAGGCTGCACGCCGGGGACTGTCAAGAATGCCCTGTGTTAAGATGGCCGCTGTGGCTGACGTGAAATCATTCAAGCTCGAGGCGCCGTTCAAACCCTGTGGTGACCAGGGACAGGCCATCGAGAAACTCACGGCCGGAGTGCAAGCCGGCAAGAAACACCAGGTCCTGCTGGGCGTGACCGGTTCCGGCAAAACCTTTACGATGGCGAACCTGATCGAGCGGGTGCAGAAGCCGACGCTCGTGCTTGTCCATAATAAGACACTCGCCGGGCAGCTCTATCAGGAATTCCGTCAGTTTTTTCCGCACAACGCGGTCGAGTATTTCATCAGCTACTACGACTACTACCAGCCGGAAGCCTATCTTCCTTCGACCGACACCTACATCGCCAAGGATTCGTCGATCAATGACGCCATCGACCAGATGCGGCACTCGGCCACGCGCTCGCTGCTGGAGCGGAACGACGTGATCATTGTCTCGTCCGTCTCCTGCATCTACGGCCTGGGCTCGCCGGAGATCTATCATGACATGCTGCTGTATCTGGAAGAGGGCAAGGACATCCGGCGCGAGCAGATTTTAGAGAAGCTGGTGGAGATTCAATATGAACGCAACGACGTGGATTTTCACCGCGGGACATTTCGGGCCCGCGGTGACGTGATTGAAATCTTTCCCGCCTCGTCCGAGGCCCATTCGGTGCGGATCGAGCTCTTCGGCGACACGGTGGATGCGATCCACGAGATCGACCCGCTGACAGGGAAGTCGCTCCAGCGATTGCCCAAAGTGCCGATCTATCCCAACACGCACTATTTGATCGCCCCGAATCGCTATGAGCGGGCGCTCAACGGGATTGAGCAGGAACTGGACGAACGGATCGCCGACTTCAAACGGACCAGCCAATTGGTGGAGGCGCAGCGCATCGAACAACGGACGCGTTTCGATCTGGAAATGATCCGGGCCATGGGCTACTGTCACGGGATCGAGAACTATTCCCGCCATCTCAGCGGGCGTGCGCCGGGTGAGCCGCCGCCGACACTGATCGATTACTTTCCCAAGGACTTTCTGCTGATCGTCGATGAGTCGCATGCGACTGTGCCGCAAGTCGGCGGCATGTCCGAGGGCGACTATTCTCGCAAGAAAACGCTGGTGGAATATGGGTTCCGCTTGCCATCGGCGGTGGATAATCGCCCGCTGAAGTTCAAGGAGTTCGAGCAGTGCCTCAACCAGGTGGTCTATGTCTCGGCGACGCCGGGACCCTATGAATTGGAGAAAGGGCATGGCGAGGTGGTGGAGCAGATCATTCGCCCGACCGGCTTGATGGACCCGGCGATCGAGGTGAGGCCTGCGAAGGGCCAGGTGGATGACCTGTTGGGAGAAGTCCGTGCCGAAGCGGGACGAGGCAGCCGTGTGCTTGTCACCACGCTCACCAAGCGCATGGCGGAGGACCTGACCGAGTACTATCACGATCTTGGCGTGAAGGTGCGCTATCTCCACTCAGACATTAAAACGTTGGAGCGGGCCGAGATTATTTGCGATCTCCGGAAAGGCCTGTTCGATGTGCTGGTGGGAATCAATCTCTTACGGGAAGGGTTGGATCTGCCCGAAGTCAGCCTTGTCGCCATTCTGGACGCGGATAAGGAAGGCTATCTGCGCTCGCATCGGTCACTGATTCAAACGGCTGGTCGCGCTGCGAGGAACATTGACGGCCGGGTCATCCTTTATGGCGACACGGTGACCCACTCCATGCGTCAGGCGATGGATGAAACGACGCGCCGGCGTCATATCCAGCAAGCCTATAATGAGGCGCACGGCATCACGCCGGAAAGCGTCAAAAAGCACATTCCCGAGCTCGAATATCAAATGGCCCAGGCCGACTATCTGGACGTGCCGCTGGCGGCTGAACCTGTCGAAGAGTATGCGCGAGCCGGGAATCTTGCGCAGGCAATTCAACGGCTTGAAATCGAGATGAAAGCGGCGGCCAAGAATTTGGAGTTCGAGCGGGCAGCCGGCTTGCGTGACCGCATCCGCGCATTAAAGAAAAAGGATCTGGACCTGAAGGAAGTCGGGTGAGCGCGCTTAGACTTGCTTATAGAGGTAGACGCCCAGGAACATTCCCAGAAACGACAGAAGATTCATTTTGAGCGTGAAGCCGACGGTGACTTTGAGCAGAATGAGATTGACGACGAAGGGGGGCTCAATGCCTGGAGTCAGCGCCGTCGTGAAAATTCGTTGAATGGTCCCTTCTTGCGTGGCCATCGCTCGAAGAATTTCTCCAAGAATACCCCCCAACAGCCCGCCAATCAGGACAAACAGCAGCAGCATCCAGGGGGATTTTCGCATGACACTCCTTGCTCGGCTTCATGACTAGCCGAACTGACCCAGTCCGACTCGCGGCACGATAGCGAAGCCCTTTCTCGAAGTCAAGAAAAGTCAGGCAAATGAGACAGAACGAGGGAAAATGTACTTTCCTCATGCGGTTGATTTCCCGTTTGACGATCAGTGTCCTGAGCCGCGATTATCTGCTTGACACGGAGTGGTTTGACCCATATAATTCAGCGTTTCTAAAAATAAACCTGTTGCCGCCCTGAGTCAGCCACCCGGTTTCTGGGTGCCAGAAGACCGGTTTGCTGTATTTGGGGCGGTCTGTTTTTCGTTGAAGAATATTCGTGTGTTTCGGGTGCTGGTGTCGGCGGGCAGGTACCCAAGTGGCCAACGGGGGCAGACTGTAAATCTGCTGGCTTATGTCTTCCAAGGTTCGAATCCTTGCCTGCCCACCAAACCGCACTGCATGTGCGGCTGGCGGCGAGTTTGAATTTAGGCGGGCGTAGCTCAGTGGTAGAGTTCCAGCCTTCCAAGCTGGCTGTCGTGGGTTCAAATCCCATCGCCCGCTCCACTTGGAAGACGTGAAGCGTGAAACGAGC
>JAIBHQ010000173.1 GCA_020028595.1 Nitrospirota bacterium | reverse complement strand
CAGCCCCACCACCTGAAACTCGTTCGGAAACTTGGACACAATGTCCAGCGTGCTGGTGCCGATGGAGCCGGTGGAGCCGAGAATAATGATGCGTTTCATACCGGTGATCCTACCATGTTACTTCGCAAGCGATACAGAGTAGAAAATAGAGTGGTGAACAACAGGCTGCCGAGCCGGTCCGGTACGCTGCTGGGGTCCGGGATCAGGCTGCCTGAGTCTGTCACGTCTGTGCCGCGTTTCATGGGCGATTTGGCCACGTTACTTCGCGAGTAAGACATAATAGTAGAAAGCGGGGGCGGTGAACAACAGGCTGTCGAGCCGGTCCAACATGCCGCCGTGCCCCGGGATGAGGCTGCCTGAGTCTTTCACGCCTGCGCCGCGCTTCATGGCCGATTCGGACAAATCGCCCAGCAGACCGGCGATGGTCAGGAGGCAGGCGACAGCCCCACAGTCCGCACTCGTCAACGAAGGCAGGAACCAGGCTTGGGCAAGAAACGCGGCCAACACGGCCGCAAGCAATCCACCGGCCAGCCCTTCCACCGTTTTATTCGGGCTGATGCTGGGCGCCAGTTTGTGACGGCCCAGGCTCGTCCCCGCGTAATAGGCGCCGGTGTCGGCCGCCCACGTGATCAGAAAAAGACCGAAGATGAGAAATTCGCCTTCGGGCATCACGCGGATCAATACAAGATGTCCGAGACACAGGCCGACGTACAGGGGACCGAAGGCGACGATGGCCGGATCCATCAGGCCGTGCGTGACCGTGCGCCGCGCGCAGAGCCGGTGCAGCAGCGCGGCCATGATAATCATGAGCACGAGGGCCCGCTCTGGAATACCGCCCGGCCACTGGAAGGACGCCAGCACCAGCGCCGTGGCGCTGAACCCAAGGGTCATGACGGCAGCCGGCAATCCCTCGTCACGGAAATGCAGCCGGTAAAACTCCGCCACGGCAAGCAGGGCGGCAGTTGCCACGAGCGCAAAAAATGCGATCGGCGGAGCATAGCGGACCAGGGCGTAGAATGCAGGAACGAACACGAGCGCGGCATAGACCCGCCGGCTGTCCCATCGTTTCGTTGTCATTGGAGATCCACGCGCTGGCCGGGCGTGCGGAGGGGGACGATGTGTCCGGCGCTCACGTGCGGCTCTGAGAGTGGGTATCGGAGACCCGTCCGCCGAAGCGCCGCTCGCGCGTCTGGTATTCCAGGAGTGCCAGCAGCGCCTCGCGCCGGCGGAAGTCCGGCCACAGGGTCGGGGTAAAGTACATTTCGGTATAGGCGAGTTGCCAGAGGAGGAAGTTGCTGATGCGGGCCTCGCCGCTGGTTCGAATCAAGAGGTCCGGGTCCGGCAAGCCGTGAGTCGACAGATAACCGGCCAGCAGCGGCTCATCGATCGCTTCCGGCTGGACCTTGCCGTCCATGCAGTCCTGCGCCAGTTGCCGGACCGCGTCCACGATCTCGGAGCGGCCGCCGTAGCTCAGTGCAACGGTCAAGGTCATTTTGTCCAAGTGCGCTGTGTTCCGCTCGACTTTTCGGACCCAGTTGTACGCGGACGAGGGCATGCTGTCGATCTGTCCGATCGCACGGAACCGTACGCCGGTTTCGATGAGCGCATCCAATTCGTGCTGCAAATACTGCTCGAGCAGCATCATCAAGGCATTGGTCTCGATGGCCGGCCGTTTCCAGTTTTCCTGTGAGAAGGCGTAAATCGTGAGGGCTTTGATACCGAGGTCGCGGCACAGAGTGATCATGTCGCGGACTGATTTGATGCCTTCGGTGTGTCCGGCGATGCGGGGGAGGCCGCGGAGTTCGGCCCAGCGGCCGTTCCCGTCCATGATGATCGCAATGTGCCGGGGAAGCGCAGTGCGATCCAGCAGTGCCAGCAGTTCGGCTTCCGGCAACTGGTCAGTATTCGCCGTTGCGTCTTTGTTTACCACCGCCGGCTGCCCTTTCCGTTGAAATCAGCTTGGAAAATCTGCATGGAAGGTGAGCGTAGTCTAGTCGGCAGGGTGCAAAAAGTCAACGATATTTACCAGTAAAAGCAGTGGTTTCCGCTCGGTCGGGTCGTTGCACGCCCGGAAAGGAATCAGTTATACTCCCTCACGTCACGAAGTCCGAAGGAGCACGATGCCAATCCAACCAAACGCCGAATTGACCCACTTTGGTCTTACTGAAAAGGAAGTCCAGCAAGCCCTTGGAGTCGTCAAGGTGCGTGATGTGGACTATGCCGATCTGTACTTTGAGTCCTGCCTGTCAGAATCTGTCTCCATGGAAGAGGGAATCGTCAAACGCGCAGTCAAAAGTGTGTCGCAGGGTGCCGGTGTCCGGGCAACGGCCGGTGAGAAAACCGGGTTTGCCTATTCGGACGAAGTGACCAAGCGCGACCTGGAGATCGCCGCCAACACGGCCCGCTACATCGCGCAGTCGCCGCAAGGAGAGCAGCCGGTTCCGTTGACGCATCGCGCGAAGCCGAACCGCGATCTCTACCCGGCGGAGACACCGATTTCTGAGGTTGCGACGGCAGAACGCGTGGATCTGCTCAATCTGATCGATGCCGAAGCCCGCCGCTACGATCCCCGCATCAAAAACGTGATGGCCTCGTTCAATACCGAATACAAAATCGTGATGGTGGCCACGACGGAGGGCCAAATGGTCGGGGATGTCCAGCCCCTGTCCCGTCTGCAAGTCACCTGCATTGCCGAGGAGAACGGGAACCGCCAGATGGGGACGTTCGGTGGCGGCGGCAGGATGGCCTTCTCCTATTACCAGGACCAGGAGCGCTACAAACACTATGCGCGGGAAGCAGCCAGGCAGGCGATCCTCAACCTCAGCGCGGTCGATGCCCCTGCGGGCGTGATGCCGGTGGTGCTGGGAGGCGGGTGGCCCGGTATTCTGCTGCATGAGGCGATCGGACACGGCCTGGAAGCGGACTTCAACCGGCGCAAGACTTCGGCCTTCTCGCATCTATTGGGCAAACGGGTCGCCTCGGACGCCTGCACGATCGTGGATGATGGGACGCTGCCGTTCCGGCGTGGATCGCTTAATATGGACGACGAGGGGACACCGACCAGCCGGACGGTGTTGATCGAAAAGGGCATTCTGCGCGGCTATATCACGGACAAACTCAACGCGCGGCTGATGGGCATTCCGCTGACGGGCAACGGTCGGCGGGAAAGCTTTCAGAGCATTCCGCTTCCGCGCATGACCAACACCTTTATGCTGGCCGGCGAGTCGGATCCACAGGACATCATCCG
>JAIBHQ010000172.1 GCA_020028595.1 Nitrospirota bacterium | reverse complement strand
TAAAACGCCAGGGCGCTGAGCAGGACAAACGGCCCGACGAACCGCCGCTCCTGCGCGTGCAAGCCCGGCACGACGAACTGCCACACTTCCCGGAGCACATAGGGCGTCGCCAGCACGAGCGCGAACAGCCCGGCCACTTTCACGTTTTGCCACAGGGCTTCGCCCGGCGCGAGAAAGACGAGCGGCACGACGGGCAGGTCGGTCGGTACCCATTGCAGCTTTCCAGGTATGAACGCGTTCTGGAGGGGGACCCTCAGCCACTGCACCAGCGCATCGGCATAAAAGAACGTGCCGACGAACACCGCCGCCACGACCAGCACCACGCGGGTGAGCCGGGCCTGGAGCTCCACCAGGTGCTCCATAACCGGCATTTTTCGGTCTTCCAGCGGCGTGAAGACCGAGTCTTGAAGCCACTTCTGAAAATCGTTCCAATCAGCCATAACAAAGCTAAGAAGCTTTCAGCGCTCAGCTTTCAGCGCTGGAACAATCGGTCCGGACTCTCCATCTGACCGCTGAGAGCTGATAGCTGACGGCTTTCTTTTTACTTCGGATTCACCGCCACAAAGAGTGTGTTCCCCTGCCGGCTCAACAGCAATACGACCATTTCTTCTTTCTTAATTTTTGCCGCCGCTTTCTTGTAGTCGTCCAGGCTCTTGACGACTTCGCGATTGATCTCCTGAACCACGTCACCCCGTTGGAGGCCCGCCGCTTCCGCCGGGCTGCCCGCCTCGACATGCTGAATGGCCACGCCATTGGTCTTCGGCGAGATGTTCATCTGACTCCGCATGGCTGCATCAAGCGTCTGGACTTTGAGCGACGCCAGGACATTGTCCGGCGGCTTCTCGGTGTCGGACGGCGTGGGGGCGGACCCGGCCGGCTCGCGCCGTGCCAGCATCTCGTCCGTCGGCCGCTCGCCGATCTTGACCGGGATGACCTGCTCCTTACCATCGCGCAGCACCTTGACCCTGGCCGTCGTTCCGACCAGCGTGCGCGCCACCATGTTCCGCAACTGGCTGACGTTCTGGATTTCCTTGTCATTGAACGCCACGACGACGTCGCCGCGCCTGACACCGGCGGTATGGGACGGCCCGTTTTCGTTCACTTCGCTGATGAGCACCCCGCCCTTGCGTTGCTCCGGCAGCTTGAAGGATTTGGCCAAATCCTTCGTGACTTCCTGAATCGCAATGCCCATCCAGCCCCGCACCACTTTCCCCGTCTTCGTGAGCGCTTCGGCAATGTCGACCGCAATACTGCTGGGAATGGCGAATCCAATACCCTCCGACCCGCCGGTCCGGGAGAAAATCGCCGTATTGATCCCGATCAAATCGCCGCTCATGTTGACCAGGGCGCCGCCTGAATTACCCGGATTGATCGCCGCATCGGTTTGAATGAAATCCTCGTAATCGGCGATGCCCACGTTGCCGCGGCCGAGCGCGCTGATGATGCCCAGCGTCACCGTCGAACTCAATCCAAAGGGACTGCCGACCGCCAGCACCACATCGCCCACTTGAAGCTTCTCGTAATCGGCCCACTTGAGCGACGGAAGATTCTCCGCTTCGATCTTGACCACGGCCAGATCGGTTTTGGGATCGGCCCCGATCAGCTTGGCCTGGAACTCCCGCTTGTCGCTCAGCGTGACGGTGATCTGCGACGCATTGTCCACCACGTGATTATTGGTCACGATGTAGCCCTTGGCGTCAATGATGACGCCTGATCCAGCGCTCTGCTCCGGCCGACCCGGCGGTCCGGGCGGAGGAGGAATCTGCGGTCCGGGCTCCTCGCCAGGCGCATCTTCTCCGGGAGGCCCGCCGAATGGGCCAGGCGGCAACCCTGGCGGCACTTGCGGTCCGGGGCGACGCCCGCCGCGACGGCCTTCATGGCTGCCGGTGACCGCAATATTCACCACAGCCGGCGTAACCTTCTTGACGATGTCGGAGAATCCTTGCGCCAACACCGGCGGCACCGCCGCATCGACCGAGGACGGCGCGGTCGCATGCCACCAGACCGGCCCTGCGAGCACCACGGCAACAAGCACCGGCAGCACCAATTTCACCGCATCCTTCTTCCAGACCATGCCAAACCACTCGCGCATCCGCATAGAAGTGCCCTCAATGATTAAGTGTTTAGGTTTATCTTCCGCGGGACAATATGCTGCATACTACACTATCCCCGCGCCCACCTTCAAACCCCGCGCCCACCTTCAAAAACAAACTCCCCTCCGAGGCGGCTCAGGACAGCCTCGGAAGGGAGTTCGATCACTGCCGAACAGTGCGACTCGTCAGCCGCGTACCGGGACCGGAGCGAGCGTGGCCTGCCCTTTTTCGCTCCACGCCTTGCGCAGATTTAGAATCAGCCGCTTGGACGCATCCTGCATGGCGATCACCCGCAACGTGTTCGGGGCACCTTCATAGGTCGGCGGCCAGTAGCGCCGGCTCGGCTCCATGGGACGCAGCCAGACCACCGGGTACCATTGATTGATCCCCGGCGCCATCGGACGGTCCAGCGTGGCCCACCCGCGTCCCTCGGCCCGCGTGAGCGACTGTGCCGCCTTCACATCCACGACCGCCGCTTCCAGCAGAGACCAGTTGTCGCGGCGAAGGCCCGGCTGGCTATGCGCCGTCCAGCCGAGGAAGACCATCATGGGATATTCCTGTTCCGTGCTGGAGGCCACGACGACCACCAGGTAATCCACGCCGTGCTTGCGCCCGAACTCGGCAAACTGATCCGGGTCGCCTCCGGTGATCGGCCGCAGCCCTTCGGGAGAAATGATTTTGGTGATCCGGATCGGCAGGCTCTGGCTCATCTCCTGCGAGAGGCTTTCAGCCATCCGCTGCAACGCTTCGTCCGGCAACGTCGGCGAGGCATCAGGTGCGGACGCGTCCGGGATCACCACCATCCCCGCCTGGATCGCCGCCGGCGGCGTCATCTCAGGGGCGCCCTTGCCAGGTGTTCCCATGTAATCCGTAATCCGGCTGGGCGGAACATCGTTCATGCAGGCCGTCAGCATGAGGGATCCGGCCACCAGTGCGATGTATTTTCCTGCTAGGCGCATCGTTCACACCCCCCAACCAGGTTCGTTGCCGCTCACATATCTATACGTTCGCTCGCAATCGACGGATTGTCAAGAGCCTTCGGCGCCTTGACCCCACCCCGGTCAGCTACCCTCCGACCACATTCAGGAGACGCGTGACGGCCACCGAACCCCGCAAGATTGTGTCACTTTCCGTCATCATCCCGGCCTATAACGAGGC
>JAIBHQ010000171.1 GCA_020028595.1 Nitrospirota bacterium | reverse complement strand
CAGAAGCGTGGCCCGAACGTGTGGAGCAAGCCGCACGTTCACGACAACGACCGCTTCGTGACGGTGCTCGAGGGCACATTCTGGGTCGGCACCGGAACATTCGATCCGCAGCGCACCGTGCCGTTGAAGGCCGGCTCGTTCGTCAGAGACGTCGCGCGCGGCATTCACTTCGACGGGACCAAAGACGACGGTGCGACGCTGTATTTCGTGGGCATCGGGCCGGCGCCATCCCGTCCGGCGGAGCCGAGCACGACCGGCTCCGGATCGGGAGCCGGCGTGATCGATCCGGCGATCAGGCAGATTCAGCCGATCGAGAACATGCCGAAGGAATCGTTCGTCCTGTATGGCGACTCGAGCCAGCCCGGCCTCTACCTGCAGTACCAGAGACGGGCGCCCAATAATTGGAGCCGCCCGCACTATCACCCGATCGACCGTGTCGTCATGGTGCTCGGCGGCACGATGTGGATCGGCACGGAACCGAGCGGCGACAAGACCAGGACAGTCGGAGTGCCGAAGGGCGGATTCATCCGCGATATCGCGCGAGGCATCCACTACGACGGGTCCGGGGACGATCCGATGTGGATTCAGATTGCCGGCATCGGGCCCACGGCGTCTACCAACGTCGACCCACCGAAATAGCTCCGCCCGTCCACGGAATTCCGGTGCTGATGTCAAGGAATGCCGGCAGCAACACTTGCGACTACGCACCGCGACGACAGTTACACAAGCTGCCTTGACGGTCGTTTGCAACGAGGTTGGACGTCGCGGCGAGTCGAACCCCTCAGAGCAGCGCGCCGCGTTGACAGGCAGATCGGCAAAGCCTAGCCGATCTTCGTCACGGAAACGGCGTTTGAGGCGAGTTTCGGATCGTTCGTCGCTGTAAGTCCTTCATCCTCAATCGCGCGTGGTTCGATTCGCGATGTAGTGCAGACCTACCCTCTTGCGGCCGGTAATCGCGCATGCGACCATCGGGCCGCATGTTTCTGCGTCCGCATCACCGTGACAAAGATGGCAAGCGGCACACGTATTGGTCGCTCGTCGAAACGGTGCGCACGCCGGATGGCCCCCGTCAACGGACGCTCTGTCATCTCGGCGAGCTGAATGATTCCGCCCAGGCGCGGTGGCTGAAGACGATCGACGTCTTCAACGACGCTGGCGAACGGCACCAGCTGAAACTGTTTCCCTCGGACATCGCGCCGCCCGCTGATGACGCGGAGGTCGCACATGTCTTGGTCCACCGTGTCCGGCTGGAGCGGACGCGGCAGCTGGGGCCCGCGCTGCTCGGCCTGGCGCTCTGGCGCCAGCTGCGGCTGGACGAGTTCTTCGAGACGCGCCTGGATGCGGTCCCCGCCGACGTGCCGTGGTCGCGCGTCGCCACGATCCTCGCGATCAATCGGCTCTGCGCGCCCGGGAGCGAGCTCGCGATTGAAGAGCGGTGGTACCCCACGACGGCGCTCGACGATCTGTTGCACATTCCCGAAGGCGCGATCAATGACACCCGGCTCTATCGCACGCTGGATCACCTGCTGCCGCAGAAGACCGCGCTCGAGCGCCATCTCACGACGCGCTACGGCGAGCTGTTCGCGGCGGAGTTCGACGTCTTGCTGTACGACCTCACGAGCAGTTATGTGGAAGGCGCCGCGCCGAAGAATCCGATGATGCGGCGCGGATATAGCCGCGATCATCGGCCCGATTGCTTGCAGGTCGTTCTGGCCGTGATCGTCAATGTCGACGGCTTCCCCCTCAGCTACGAAACGTTTGACGGCAACCGCGCCGATGTGACCTCGCTCGAAACGGTGATGCGGATGGTCGAGCGCAAGTACGGGCAGGCGCGGCGGGTCTGGGTCTTCGACCGCGGCATCGTCAGCGACGCCAATCTCGCGGCCATTCGGCGACGCGGCGGCCAGTATCTGGTGGGGACCCGGCGGTCGACCTTGAAACATGTGGAGCGCGCGCTGCTGGAGGGCCCCTGGACGCAGGTCCGCGACGAGGTCGAAGCGCAACTCGTGCCGATCCCGGGCGGCACCGAAACCTACGTCCTGTGTCGATCGACCGCGCGGCGCGAGAAGGAGCTCGCCATCCGACGCCGGTTCTCGACGCGGCTCGAAGACCGCTTGCGCGGGCTGGAGAACCGGGTCGCCACCGGGCGGCTGAAAGACCGCGGGAAGATCGAGCGGGTGCTGGGGCGGCTGCAAGCCTCCTACGCCAGCGTCGCCGATCTGTACGAAATGGCCGTGCGCGACGACGACGGCCGGCTGCGGCTCCAGTGGCGGCTGATCGAAGACCGGCGCGCCTGGCGCGACGCGCGGGAAGGGGCGTACTTGTTGCGCACGAATCTCGTGGGCCAGACGGTCGAGGAGCTGTGGACCAAATACATCCAGTTGACCGAGGCAGAGGCCGCATTCCGCGCCTTGAAAAGCGAACTGGCGGTTCGGCCGGTGTTCCATCAACTCGAGCGGCGCGCGAAGGCCCACGTCTTGGTCGCCTTTCTCGGGTACGCCCTCTGGGTGACCTTGAAACATCTGCTCCACCGTCGCGGGACGGACCTCACACCGGTGCGGGCCTTGGCGCTCCTCGCTACCCTGCAGAGCGCGGATATCATCTTGCCGACGACCGACGGCCGCGAGATCCGGCTCCGACGGGTGACGCAGCCCACGCCCGAGCAGCAGCGGCTGCTCGATCAGCTCGACATCACCATTCCCACCCATCTCGAATGGAACGCCGAATGTAGTGCAGACTTTGTGGCATCGTGAGCGGATTTCTTAGACTTTCTCGCCGTGTCGCCGTTTCCGTGACGAACTTGGGTTAAGGTGGCTCTGATCAGCCGCAGCGACGCCGACGTGGTCGGCAAGCAGCGCCAGCAGTTCCCTCCGTTTGCGACGGGATTCGGCGCGGACGGATCGATCGCGTCTCCGCGAATAGCCACTATGCTTCCATCTCGCGCGGCGGCTCCATTCGGGTCCCTCAGCCGTTTGATTCGAACGGCCGGTTGACGATTTCTTTGCGCTGATGTGTGCAATTCGAGACTGAGTACGATTCCAACTTTTGCTACCCTACCGTGGCATATGGCCGCTGCTCCTCAGCATCAGGCCGCGCGTAATCGACACTGAGTTCCAAGTGCCACGCCGCGAAGGCCCGCCCTCGCCTACCAAGACCCCTCTGGCAGCGCGTGTACTTGCTGAGCGGCCCTGCGAGAACAGGCATTCCCGAACGCCGCACCCGCGATTCGTCGTTGTTCGGCGGGTCCAGGACCACCTTGGCC
>JAIBHQ010000170.1 GCA_020028595.1 Nitrospirota bacterium | reverse complement strand
GGACTGGTACAGGGGCACCGCTGACGCGGTGTACCAAAACCTGTTTCTGCTCGACAACGAACAACCGATGTTTCTGCTCGTGCTGGCCGGCGACCACATCTATAAAATGAACTACGCCGACATGTACGACTTCCTGATTGCGAAGCAGGCCGACGCGGTGGTTGGCGCCATCGAGTTTCCGTTGGCCGAGGCCAGCCGGTTCGGCGTGATCGGGGTGGACGAGGACTGCCGCATCCTGCGGTTCGATGAAAAACCGAAGCACCCTTTCCCTCTTCCCAGCGACCCCAACCAGGCTTTTGTGTCAATGGGCATTTATCTCTTCAGGACCGATGCCATCCGCGAACACCTGATCGAGGACGCCAGGCAGGGCACCTCGCACGATTTCGGCAAGGACATTATCCCCCGCATGGTTCGGCAGAACCGTGTGTTCGCCTTCAAGTTCCAGGATGAGAACAAAAAAGCCGTGAAATATTGGCGCGACATCGGAACGCTCGACGCCTACTGGGAAGCCAACATGGATCTCGTAGCAGTGGATCCGCTGTTCAATCTGTATGACCAACACTGGCCGATCCGCACCTACCAAGGCCAGTTTCCTCCCGCCAAGTTCGTGTTTGCGCAGGACTACGAGGGCGGACGGATGGGCATCGCGCTGGATTCGATCGTCTGCGGCGGATGCATCATCTCGGGCGGCCGGGTGCAGAACTCCGTGCTTTCCCCGAACGTTGTGGTTCAGGATCACGCCGACGTGAGGGAATCGATTCTCATGGAGAACGTGGTTATCGGCGAGCAGTCTCGAATCAGACGCGCCATTATCGACAAGGACGTGATCATTCCGCCCAAGACCGAAATCGGTTACGATAGGGACGCCGACCGCAGCCGCTTCACGGTGACCGATTCCGGGCTGGTGGCCATTTCCAAGGGAATGAAGTTGCATGCCTCCTTCGATCCATCCGGTTGACCTGATCGCGGCCCTCCGCCACAAGCATCTGACCCCGGCCATCGTGTTCCTGACCTCGCGGCGTGCCTGTGACGATGCAATGCAGGCCTTCCAACGGAGCCAGGTCCTGCTGCCGCAAGAACGGCAACAGGCCATCGCCTCGGCGTTTGAGCAGCTCATCGCCCAGTACCCCAGCATTGCTGAGCATCCGCTCCTACCGGCCGTCCAGCGGGTCGGGGTCGCGGCACATCATGCCGGCCACCTGCCGTCGTGGAAAATCGCCGTGGAGGAGCTAATGCGACAGGGCTGTCTGGACGCCGTCTTCGCGACCACGACCCTGGCCGCCGGCGTCGACTTTCCCGCACGGACGGTGGTCTTGACCCAGTCGAGCGTTCGCAAGACGAGAGATTTCACCGACCTCACAATCAGCGAGATTCAACAGATCGCCGGCCGCGCAGGTCGGCGCGGCAAAGATCTCGTCGGCTTTGCAGTGGTCACCCCATCGCCCTATATCGACTTGAGCGTGATCACAAAGGGGCTCACGGGACAACCGGAGCCGATCGACAGTCAGTTCGTCATCAGCTACCCCATGGTCCTGAACCTGCTCAAGGCGCACCAGCTTGACCAGATCCAGGCTATCCTGGCAAAGAGCTTCGCGCAGTTTCAGCTCAACCGTCGGGCCGAGGCGCTTGAAAAGAAGCTGGACCAGTTGCATGAGCAGATGCAGCCCTACGGGCCTCGCGTCTGCACGGACTGGATCACGCAGTGGCAGGTGTTCGACCACGCGAGGAAGCAGAAGGCCCATCGCGTTCAGGTAAGACGACGCGAACCGCCGGAGGTGCTGGCCCGCCTCCATTTCTTGACGCCCGGACGCCTGGTCGGATTGCCGAAGGGACGCGGCATCGTCCTACGGCAGTACCGGAGCCGCGGGCAGCGCAGTTCGATGGTCACCGTGCTCCGACCAAGCGGCGCGGTGACCGAGTGCCCAGCGGCCATGATGACGCAAGTGCTGGACCGAACGTTTGACGTAGCCGAAGCGCCGGTGTATCCCTGGTGCATTCCCGAGAGTCTTCAGGAGTTGACTCGGCAACTCTCGGAACTTCCCAGTCGAATTCCCGCCTTGCCGATCCTCGCGCAGGACGAGCGGGAGGAGCTGACGGAGTCCCAGATCGCGCAAACATTGGACGAGTTCCCTTGCCCTACGTGTCCTTCGCGCCCGGCTTGCCAGAAGGACCACGCCCAAGCGCTTCGCCTCCGACAAGAGCTGCACCGCCATAGCAAAATGATCCAGGCGCTGCGACACGGCCTCTGGCACAGGTTCCAGGCTCGGGCTGAGGTATTGCAGGAATTCGGGTATCTGACGCCGACCTGTCATCTCACCGAGGATGGGGAATGGGCGCGGCTGATCCGCATCGATCATTCGCTTCTGATCACAGAGCTGATCCGCGCTGAAGCCTTCAGCGGGATTGAGCCACAGATATTGGCAGGTGTCATGGCGAGCATCGCACATGATGACGACCGCCCGGGCTCCTTTCCCCGCATGAGCAACGGATTGGCCTCTCTGCTCAGCCAGGTCCGCCAACTGGCCGAATCCTTGGCGCCGCACGAGGACCCACCCCTGCTACGGGCAGACGTGGCCGCCTTGACGGAACGCTGGATAGGCGATCCGACGCTCACCTGGATCGGGCTGTGCCGCACAACGACGATGGCGGAAGGGGACATCTATCGCCTCTTAGCTCGGACACTCGAATACCTGTCCCAGCTCCACACGCTCCGCTCGACCCATCCTGGCTTGGCCGACCGCGCCAGTCGCGCGATCAAGGCGCTGAGGCGAGGCGTGTTGGAGGAACTGCCGTGAGACTTGAAACGTGAGGCGAAAGGTGACAGCCGCAGCGGTCCCTTACCCCTCACGCCTGACGCTTCACGCCTGACGAAAGAGAAGATGACCACTGACGAATTAGAAAAGCTCCTCGCTCAGCAGCCGGTGGGGCGACTCCATCGGCTCGCACAAGACCGAATCCACCGGCACTTTCGGCTCGGGAAGAGGCGTCTCATTGATGCGCTCCTCAGGCACTCGGTCGAGAACCGAGCCGGCTTGGAATCAGATCTGCAGGTTTTGATGCAGGAAGGGTCTCGGACCGAGCCGCCGACCGGACGCCGGCGGAAGTCGGAAGCTCCCGTGGGGCGTGCCGCCCGGCCCGGTCAGTCTAACAGACAAACAATCAAGCCAGGCGAGTCTGAACCGGCCGAATCGGCCACTGATCTGCCAGCCTTCCTGGAAGGGATCGGCGTCCCTCCGCCACGCCCGTTTGTCCCCGATGCCTGGCAG
>JAIBHQ010000020.1 GCA_020028595.1 Nitrospirota bacterium | reverse complement strand
CCGCCCTGGCTGGCCTATGTGGGCTTTATGATCGTCGCCCTGACCCATTTGGGGTTTTGGGTCACGATGGTCGGCTCGCTGGTGATCTACATGAGCTGCGTGGGCCTGCTCCGACTGGCGCTGCGCTAGCGCCTTGCACGACATTCTCTTAGCTGCCTGAGCAATTCGATTGCGCCTGCAATCAACGCTTGTTACGATGGTCAAATTCTCTCCGTCATGAGGGACACCTCGTGCCAAGCCCTAGCAAGTCATCCCATGAATCCAACGACCTGATCGTCGAGGGCGCGCGGCAGAACAACCTCAAAAACATCTCCGTTCGCATCCCCCACAATAAAGTGACCGCGATCACCGGTGTGTCCGGATCCGGCAAGTCGTCCCTGGCGTTCGACACGCTCTTCGCTGAAGGCCAATGGCGCTACGTCGAATCGCTCTCGACCTACGCCCGCATGTTTTTGGAAAAGGTGGACCGTCCGGACGTGGATCGGATCGTCAACATCCGCCCCGCGATTGCCATCGAGCAGACGAACCCCGTCCGCACGGCCCGCTCGACGGTCGGCACGGCGACCGAAATGGCGGACCTCCTCCGGCTGCTCTTCGCCAAAATCGGCAAGCCCATCTGTCCTGATTGCAAGCAGGAGGCCCGTGGCTATCATCCCGGCTCCGTCGCCGACGATCTGCTCGCTCGATTTCCAGACGGCCGTGCCATGATTCTGTTCCCGGTCAAGAATATCGGTCCCGGCCATGACCGCGCCCTGATCGACTCCCTGCTCACGCGAGGATTTGTGCGATTGAAATGCGGCGATGCGTTGATAGATCTGCAACCCGGCGCCGCTCTGCCGAGAGCACCGGGCGCCGATCTTTACGTCGTGCTGGATCGTCTCGTCATTCGTCCCGACAACCGCAACCGGATTATCGAAGCGGTCGAAACCGCGTTTCGTGAGGGCGACGGACTCTGCCGCGCGGAGGTCATCGGCCAGGGGCAGCACACCTACAGCACGAAGTTCCGCTGCCAGTCCTGCGGCAGAACCTTCGAGCCGCTCCGGCCCATTTTATTTTCCTTCAATCACCCGCTGGGCGCCTGCCCGGAGTGCAAGGGTTTCGGAAACATTCTCAAGCACGACGAGGATCTGGTTATTCCCAACCGCAACCTCTCGCTGGCCGACGGCGCCGTCGAGCCCTGGACCAAGCCCAGCACGGACTGGTGGCAGAAACAGATGCTGCTGGCCATGAAGCGAAAGGGTGTGAGCCTTACCACCCCCTACGCCAAGCTTTCCGAGGAGGAACGGGCGCTGCTCTGGAAGGGCGATAAAAAGTTCGACGGCATCGACGACTTTTTCAAACATCTCGAGCACAAGCGCTACAAACTCCACGTGCGGGTCTTTCTGAGCCGCTACCGCAACCCGTTTCCCTGCCCGACCTGCGCCGGCAGCCGGCTGAAGCCGGATGCGCTCTTCGTGAAAGTCGAAGACCGCGACATCCATCAGATCGTCCAGCTCACGATCCGCGAGGCCGCCGACTGGGTTGAAGGATTGAGTCTTTCCAGGTTCGAGACCGAGATCGCTCACGATATCCTCCGCCAGTTCCGCATGAAGCTGGGGTTTCTACTCCGGGTGGGCCTGGGCTATCTCACCCTTGCCCGGCAGACCAAAACCCTCTCCGGCGGGGAAGCGCAGCGGATCACGCTCGCGAATCAACTCGGATCCCGATTGGTCGGCACGCTGTACGTGCTGGATGAGCCGACCATCGGACTCCATGCCCGCGATACCGCCACCCTGGCCGGCATCCTGCGCGACCTGGCCGATACCGGCAACACCGTGGTGGTGGTCGAGCACGACCGGCAGATGATCCAGGCCGCCGACCATGTGATCGAGATGGGGCCCCGGTCCGGCGAACGTGGCGGCGAGATAATCTGCGCCGCGCCCCGCAAGCAGTTCATGGCCGACCCGCGACCGCTCACGGGCCGGTATCTCCGTGGAGAGGAGACGATTGCAATCCCTCGCACGCGCCGATCCGGCAACGGCAAGTTTCTGATCCTCGCCGGCGCGCGCGAGCATAACTTAAAGGACCTCAACGTCCGGTTCCCCCTGGGCATGCTGATCTGCGTCACCGGCGTATCGGGCTCCGGGAAAAGCACGCTCGTGGAAGACACGCTCTACCGCGCGCTCGCCCGGGCGTTCCGCCTGGACTCCCTGCCAATCGGACGTTTCAGCGCCATCAAAGGATTGGAATACATCCGGTCCGTGCGGCTGATCAACCAGGAGCCGATCGGCCGGACACCCCGTTCCAACCCGATCACCTATCTGAAAGCGTTCGACGACATCCGTTCGCTGTTCGCCAACACGCAAGGCGCGAGAACCGCCGGGCTGACACCAGCTCATTTTTCCTTCAACACGCCGGGCGGCCGATGCGAGCGGTGCGAGGGCAACGGCTACGAAAAACTGGAGATGTATTTTTTTGAAGACCTCTACGCGACCTGCGAAGCCTGCGGCGGACGGCGGTTCGGAAAGGCCGTGCTGAACGTCCGCTATCGCGACCGAACGATCCACGACGTGCTCGGCCTGACGGTGGATGAGGCGCTGACGTTTTTCTCCGGGTCCACCAGACTCGGCGAGAAGCTCCATCTGCTGGCCTCGATCGGCCTGGGGTATCTCCGTCTCGGCCAGCCGGCCACCACCCTGTCCGGCGGCGAAGCACAGCGCCTCAAGATTGCGGCGGAATTAAAAGATAGAAGCGCCCGCGACGTGCTCTATATCCTGGACGAGCCGACCACCGGCTTGCACCTCGACGACATCCGTAAATTGCTGGCGGTGCTCGGCAGGCTGGTGGACGCCGGAAACACGGTGATCGTGGTCGAGCACAACCTGGATGTGATCAAGGCAGCCGATTGGATCATTGATTTAGGTCCGGAAGGCGGCGAGCAAGGCGGGCATATCGTTGCAGAAGGACGGCCGGAACAGATCGCGCAGGTGGCGGAGTCGCACACGGGGAAGTTTCTGCGACCGCTGCTCGCAGAAAAGGTTAAGGCTAAGGTTGAGGCTTAGGGGGATTATCAGATTGATCTTCGCTAAACCTTAACCTGAACCTCAACCTTCCTGGTGCAGGCCTAGTTCAGGCTCGGGTCCGGCGGCATCTGTGCGTATATTTCGTAGCGGCTGCCGAGGGATTGCATGATGTCGGCCCAGATGCGCAGCGGGTCTTTCTCAAAGACGATGGACGGATCGGCCGGCAGCGTGATCCAGGAGCCGGTTTTCATCTCGTTCTCCAACTGGCCTGCCGCCCAGCCCGCATAGCCCACATAGGCCCGAAAGGCAGCCGATCCGCTGGGGACAGTCAGAATCCGTTCCAGTGCCGTCATATCCCCGCCCATGTACACGCCATCGAAGACATGGTGGGTGTTGTCAGGCTCCTGCCCCGTCCGCAGCAGAATCAACACATGATTGGGCTGCACGGGCCCACCTGCAAACAGCATGTGGTGCTGCCCCTCCAGCACAGGAACCTGCGGCAGAGCCTCGGCAATATGGATGGCCGTCGGCCGGTTGACGACAACACCCAGCGCGCCTTGCGATCCATGCTCACAAAGCAGCACCACCGTCTGGCGGAAATTCGGATCGCGCAAGGACGGCGCCGCCACAAGAAAAATGCCTTTCCCAAGCGTCACATCCATGGGTCTATCCTACCACGTTCAACATCCTGTCAGGCCTGATACAGGGCCGTGCGGCGGTCGCGCAGCAGATCGTTGTATGGATTGAGCGACTTGTCGCGGGCCTCCTTCGGGTCAATGTCAACGATCGCCAGCTTCTCCCGATTCTCCGGCGCCCGGTGGAGAATCTTTCCGCGCGGATTGACGATCTCGCTTGTGCCGATGTACGTCAGTTTCTTTTTTCCGCCCCGCTTTTCCGAACCGATCCGGTTGGCCGTGATGCTGAACACGTGATTCTCCAGGCAGCGCGTCACCATTGAATCCGGGCAGTGCGGCAGGACCAGGTTGGACGGGTGACAGACGATGTCGGCGCCTTTCAGCGCCAGCGTCCGCGACGATTCAGGGTAGAACCAGTCGAAGCACACCATGACTCCGATTTTTGCCGCTCCAATGTCCCACACCTGAAACCCAGAATCACCCGGCGTGAAGAACTGCGTCTCCTCGAAAAAGAGATGCGTTTTGCGATAACACCCGATCACGCCCTTCGGCCCGACTACGACGGCGGAGTTGTAATACCGGCTCCCGTCCCGCTCGGGCAGCCCGGCCACGATATGCATGGAGCGCTCCCTCGCCACTTCGCAGAGACGTTTGGTCGTGGGCCCATCCGGCACCGGCTCCGCCAGGGCCGCCACCTCATCCTTGGAGACAAACTGGTAGCCTGACGCAAACAGCTCCGGCAGGACGATAAGGTCGCAACGAACCGAAGACAGTTTTTTCGTCACCGTCTCGAGGTTGCGCGCCACGTCGCCGAAGACCGGATTGAACTGGTAGTAGCCGACTTTCATGAAATTCCCTTCGCCACGAACCCGGAACATTCATGAATGCCGTTACGAGGCAGTTGAGGCCGAAGCCCGCCGGAGGCTTCTCGCAAGTGAGGACGACGCAGGCGTACTCTTTGTAGTCCGTCGAGGAGGCCAAACGAGAAAAGCCCCGCCGGGCGAGAGCATCGACTGCCGCAGTAGGTGTTCATGAATGTTTCCGGGTTGAAAACAAAACGGGCAGGTTGCCCTGCCCGTTTTTAGCTGTCAGCTGACAGCTATCAGCTGATGGCTCTCCCCCTACTTCACCTCGGACAGGTGCATCACCGCGCTTTCGGCATGCTTGGCGACCACATCCGCATGGCCTTGCTTGCCGTGAGACACGGCTTCCTCAAGATGCTTCACCCCTTCATCCAAGTGCCCGTTCTTCATGTCCTTCTGTGCGCCCTTGGCATGCATCAACGCGCCTTCCGCATGCTTGAGAGCCACGTCCGCATGACCGGCCTTGCCATGCTCCACCGCTTCCTTGGCATGGTGAATCGCTTCGTCAACATGCTTGTTGCCGGCCCAGGCGGGTGCGCTCAACAGCATCACTGCCACACCTGCGATCATAAATCCCATGAACGTTCTCATTCTTGGCCTCCCTTGTGAATGACTGATGCAGCTCTTTTCTTATTGTTCTCTACGCGCGTGTTTCGCGCCTGGATGTATGCGAGACCTTACCACGCGACCTGGGAGTGGTCAAGACGGCTTCCCTTCCTCCTGACCGATGATCCTGTGCAGCAATTTCGCATCTTTTTCGACCGGCGCGGCGAAGTCGCGGCTCCATTCCCACCAGGACCCAGGGTAATTCCTGACCTTCTGGTAGCCGAGCAGCTTCAGGACGACATAGAGCCAGGCCGAACGCACGCCTCCCGTGCAATAACAGATCACCGCGTGACTGGGATGGAGGCCCTTCTCATCGAACCCCTCGCGAATCTTGTCCAGATCCTTGACTGTCGCATCCGGATTCAAAAACACGTTCCAGGGTATGCAGGCGGCGCCCGGGATGTGGCCCGGACGGGGGATGCCGGAGATCTCCTTGCCTGCGTATTCCTCCAGGCTCCGGGCATCCGCGATGACGGTTTCCGGATGCGGCCGCTTCACGAGTTTTTTCAATTCTTCCTTCTCGACGATCACGTCGACGTTCACCGCGACGTTGAACGCGCCCGGTTTCGGCGTCACGACGCCATGCTCGTACCTGCGGCGTTCGGCCGTCCATTTGACCCAGCCGCCGTCCAGGATCTTCAGTCTCGTGTGACCGAGGTACTGCAGCATCCAGAACATCCGCCCCTCGTCGCCCCAATTGTCGAACGGATTCGAGTAGATCACGACGTCGCTGTCGTGATTGATGCCCAGCGCGCGGATCTTTTGCTCGAGCCGGCCATGATCGGGATCCAGCAGCCCCTTGGCTGCCGCATCGGGGTCGCTGAACTCGTGCCACGTGGCGTTCACGGCGCCCGGGATGTGCCCGCCGAAGGCATAGGCCGCCTTCCCGCGAACGTCGATCACAACCAGGCCCTCGCGCCCGAGGTTCTGATCGAGCGTGGCCGTATCGATTAGCATCGGATGAATCATCGTCGTGCTCGCTCCTTCGTTCAGCCCGCCTTGTACAGGGTTTTCCCCTTCCCGTCCACTCTGCAGGCCAGCTTCGGATCATAGGCGTCCAGATTGAGCGCTGCCGTCAGTTCGCTGGAGAGAGGAAACGCCCGTTCGTAGATCGTGAACCGGTAGGGATCGTCGGCCGTCAGGCCGTATTTGGTCTGCAGCATCTCGTGCTGGTCGTCCGTCAAAATATGGTAGCGCACGAGGGTCTTGAGCGTCAGCCCGGCCGCCTGCTCCGGCATGCGATAACTGAATTTATATTCGCGGCTGGCCAGCGGCAACAAACGATTGTCGTACACCTCCACGACGACCGGCTGCCAGAGAATCCACCGGCCCATGGTGTCCGTCTGTTGCGAGACCGTGCGCCCGTCCTTGTCCTGCACGAGAAATTCGACGGTGAAATGCCGGTCCGGGTCTCCGGTGGGGACCTTGTGCCCCGCCCCCGCATTGATCAGCGTCGCGGTAAACGTCACGCGCTCGCCCGGTTTGGGGGCCGGGGGGTCGGCCTGCACGCGCACGGCCACCGCCTGCTTGATCATCTCCGGATCGTGCCCGCCACGCCAGAGATGCCGGCGCCCCTGCCGGATCGGCCCGCCGCGCGCAACCGGCCGTTCAATTTCAGGCATGTGGCAAGTCTGGCAGATGAAGCCGCGCTCCTGCATGAAATACTTGCCTTCATACTCGGCGTAGGTTCCGCAGGGACCGACATTGTAAAATTGCGCGGGCCCCGAGACGACGTTGTGGCACCGGTAACAGACCTGCGCTGTGCGAAACGTGGGATCGAACTTCGTCGGATGCGGCGCCGCCGAATCGTCGAACGGTCCCAGGATGACACCATCCCGCACGTGACAGGCCGCGCAGGTGATGGATTCGCGTTGATAGTCGGCGTCGTAATGCGGATTCGGCTCCTCCACCGCTTTCTCCACGCGTCCATGCGGAATGTCCTTGATCAGGGTCGGTTGCTGATTCTCCAGCGGCGTGTGGCAATTCAGGCAGACCCAGATGTTGTTGTCTCTCTTCCAGTAGGCCTGGAAAAACGGATCCTCGAAGGCCTTTGCGTGGATGCTGGTTTTCCACTCATCGTAAATTTCCTTGTGGCAGGTCCCGCAGGATTCCGCCTTGAGACTGTCGAGGCCGGCCGGGATTTTCTGATACGGGATCGCGTGCGCATAGTCCGAGCGCAGGCCGAAAATCACAACCGGCTTGACCTCGGTATAATAGAGATAGGTCGCGCCTGCCGCGACCACGCAACCGATGATTATTTTTCCTGCCCGACTCACTTTTTACTTTTCACCTTTCACTTTTCACTTATCTTCACGCTTCAAGCAGCGCCGTCACATGCCGTTCGACAGAGGCAGACAGGGCCTGGAGATTATAGCCTCCCTCGAGCGACGACAGGATGCGGCCCTTGCCATGGCGGCGCGCAATCCCCGCCACGATCCGGGTCAGCTCGGCGTACCCGTTCTCCGTCAGGCCCATGCCCGCCAGCGGATCGTCGCGGTGCGCATCGAAGCCCGCCGAAATGATGACGACGTCCGGTTTGAACGCGTCCGCCGCCGGCACCAGCACTTTCTGGAAAACGGCCAGATACTCCTCGTCGCCTTCCCCGGCCTCCATCGGCACGTTGATCGTCGCGCCTACGCCCTTCCCGCTTCCGCTTTCCGACGCCCGTCCGGTGCCCGGGTAATGGGGGTATTGATGCGTGCTGAAAAAGAGCACGGAGGGATCGTCGTAAAACGAATGTTGCGTGCCGTTGCCGTGGTGGACATCCCAATCCACGATCAGCACGCGCGCGAGGCCATGCTTGCGCTGGAAGTACCGGGCCGCAATCGCGACATTGTTGAAGAGGCAAAACCCCATCGCCCGATCCTGCTCGGCATGATGACCCGGCGGACGGACGGCGCAGAAGGCATTGTCCACGCGGCCGGCCATGATGGCATCCGCCGCGGCCAGGACGCCGCCTGCCGCCAGATAGGCGGCCGGCAGGGAGCCCGGCGACATCGAGGTATCGGCGTCCAGCATGACGCGGCCGGTGGCCGGCGCATGCTGTTTCAATGCCGCTACATAGGACGGCTTATGCACCTGCGTCACCCACTCGTCCGCCGCCGCAATCGGGTCGATTCGAACCAGCCGGGGCATGACCCCGCCCTGCTCCAGCCGGGCCGCGATCGCCCGCAGCCGCTCCGGGGATTCCGGATGGCCGGCGCCCATGTCGTGCTTCAGATAATCGGGGTGATAGACGAAACCGGTCTTGGCCATGTTCAACAACGAGTAATCAGTGATGAGTGACGAGTGATGGGTAACACCGTGTGGCGCACGAAAGAACACTCATTACTGCTCACTCATCACTCGTTACTTTCCTGCAGCATCGTAGCATGGCCCAAACGCGATAGACAATCCGGCGAAAACCGTGCTACCGTCGCCGCGTCGAGAGGAAACTGTGGCGAATCCAAAAATTGAACCGTTGAAAAAACTCCTGGCGATGGACCCGAACGACGAGGTGGCCTGGTTCGGCTTGGGGAAGGCCTATCAGGGAGACGGGAGCTTTCAGGAAGCGGCCACCACCCTGGAGCGCTGCATCGTGGTCAAGCCGGCCTATTCGGCCGCCTACTTCGCCCTGGCCGAGTCGCTGCAGAAATTAAAGCAACTCGACCGCTGCCGTCAGGTCTGTGACCTGGGTATCGAGGTCTCGACCAAGAACGGCGACGCGATGGTGACGAAAAATTTGCAGGCGCTGAAACACAGCCTGGGGTAACGCGCCGCTACCGATCCGTCTTCTCCTGCCATTCAGGATGCTCCCGCAGCAGCGCGTCATACAGCTCATCCAGCCACCGACCCGCGCATCCCAGCACCTCGCGCACCAGCGGTTCGGGCTGGCCCGTTTTCGCCATCGTCCACTGGCAGACGTATTCCAGCAACGTCGACCGGTCGAAT
>JAIBHQ010000169.1 GCA_020028595.1 Nitrospirota bacterium | reverse complement strand
CGGGTGGCAAACCAGCCCTGCTCGGTGACGACTTTGAGCCCGCCGATGGGTTTGTTGTTGCCGGGCGCGTTGGTCAGGACGGCAATGATCCTGTCTCCGGCCAGCTCCTTCGCCTGAATCTGCTCCGGCGAGAGACGTTGGAGGATGTCCTTCTGCTCCGGCGTGGCCGGCGCATCCATCCGTTCATACACCGGATCGCCGAGCTCACGGGTCAGTTCCTGGTACAGCTCTCCAGGATCCCGGCCGGTTGACGCCATCATTTCCGCCGCCAGGAGTCCCATGATGAGGCCGTCCTTGTCCGTGGTCCACACCGGGCCGGTGCGGCGGAGAAACGAGGCGCCGGCGCTTTCCTCGCCTCCGAAGCCCAGCGTGCCGCCGAGCAGTCCCTCCACGAACCACTTGAAGCCGACCGGCACCTCGAGCAGCTTCCGGCCGAGTTTCGCGGCCACGCGATCGATCATGCTGCTGCTGACGACGGTTTTGCCGACGGCGGCGGTTCCCGCCCATCCCGGTCGGTGGCGGAACAGGTAGGCAATCGCGGTCGCCAGATAATGGTTGGGGTTGAGGAGCCCGGCGCTCCGGGTGACGATGCCGTGCCGGTCGGTGTCGGTGTCGTTTCCAAAGGCGACATCAAAGCGGTCGCGCAGGGCGATCAGGCCCGTCATCGCATGCGGCGACGAGCAATCCATGCGGATCTTCCCGTCCCAGTCCACCGACATGAAACGGAAGGTGGCGTCCACGGCCTCGTTCACGACTGTGACGTTCAGCCCGTAGCGCTCCGCGATCGGCTTCCAGTAGGCCACGGCCGCGCCGCCCAGCGGATCGATGCCGATCCGCAATCGCGCGGCACGGACGATGTCCATGTCCACCACCGATCCCAGGTCTGCGATGTAGGTGCCGAGGTAATCGTGCTCGTGCGTGGTGGCCGCGCGCCGCGCGCGCTCGTAGGGGATCCGCGAGAGCCCCCGCAGTTCATCGGTCAGCAAGGCGTTCGCCCGCTGTTCGATCCAGCGCGTGACGTCCGTATCGGCCGGTCCGCCATGCGGCGGGTTGTATTTGAAGCCGCCGTCCTCGGGCGGGTTGTGCGACGGAGTGATGACGATGCCGTCGGCGAGGCCGGTCGTCCGGCCCTGATTGTAGGTCAGGATGGCATGTGAGATGACGGGGGTGGGCGTGTAGCCGCCGCCCCGATCCACCATCACCTCGACCCCGTTCGCCGCCAGTACCTCGAGCGCGGTGGCGAATGCCGGCTCCGACAGCGCGTGGGTGTCCATCCCCAGGAACAGCGGCCCCGTGGTCTGACGGCTTTTCCTGTATTCGCAGATGGCCTGGCTGGTCGCAAGGATGTGCGCTTCGTTGAAACTCCGCCGGAAAGAGGACCCGCGATGTCCGGATGTCCCGAAGGCCACGCGGTGCTCGCGTACGGCCATGTCGGGCTGCAGGCTGTAGTATGACGTCACCAGCCGCGGCACGTTGACCAGCATCGAAGGGTCCGCGGGTTTGCCCGCCAGAGGACTGTGATGTGAACCGCCCATCTCTTGTCCACCTTTCCGAACTGACTGAGGCCCGGGTCGTTCCGTTCCGCATCGCGCATCGGCCGCAACGCATCCGGGTCACCTCCAGTGAAACAGCTCCACCGACCGGCACTGTGCGTAGGGCTTGCGTACAGACTATATTGTGAAATAAATATTGATGCAACACGCTTGCGATAGAGGTCACTGCCTGGCGTGGTCGCGGTTCGTCTGCTATAGTTCCGCGCGACAACTGCCAGAGCCGGACTCAAGTCGGACGTCACAGTCAACAATGGAGCTGATGCGATGAAGAAAGAGCAGGACCGTGCCGACGGGACGAAACTGGAGCGCAAAGAATACGAGAAGGAGCTGCGCAAGCTCCAGGCCGAGCTCTGCCACCTCCAGGCCTGGGTGAAACACAAAGGCCTGCGGATCATGGTGGTATTCGAGGGCCGCGACGGGGCCGGGAAGGGCGGCACCATTCGTGCCATCACGGAGCGCGTGAGTCCACGCGTGTTCCGCACCGTGGCGCTTCCCGCGCCCACCGACCGCGAGAAGACCCAGATGTACATTCAGCGCTACATGGCGTACTTTCCGGCTGCCGGTGAAATCATCATTTTCGACCGCAGTTGGTACAACCGTGCCGGGGTCGAACACGTCATGGGCTTCTGCACCAGGGAACAGTACGAAGGCTTTCTCGAACATGCCCCGATTGCCGAAGGGTATTTCACGCGGGCCGGGATCATCCTGGTCAAGTACTGGCTCGAGGTGAGCAACAAGGAGCAGGAGCGGCGTTTCGAGGCCCGCGTCGAGGATCCGTTGCGCCAGTGGAAGCTCAGTCCGATGGACCTGCCATCACGCAAGAAATGGTACGAATACTCCCGCGCGCGCGACCGGATGTTAAAGGCCACGGACACGAAACATGCGCCGTGGTACATCGTGCGGTCGGATGACAAGAAGCGCGCGCGCCTCAACTGTATTTCCCATTTGTTGTCGCTGATTCCCTACAAAAAGCTGCCGCGTGAAAAAATTGAGATTCCCAAGCGGTCGCACAAGCACAAATACGATGACGAGGCGACCTTGAAGGGACGGCGCTTTATCCCGGAGCCATATTGAGGTTGGACGTGCGCACGCCCCGCGCTATCCGGCGGAGCGGCATCGGACGGGCATGAACAGACGTATCAGCGTCTGGTGCGTTCGGCGATTTTTTTGCGGAGGCGGGCCTTTTCGAGGCTGATCTGGGCTTCCTTGAGGTCGGACGGAAGGCCGCCGGTCTGCAGGCGCTGTTCGGCTTCGGCCACCTTCTGTGCAGCCCGTTCCACGTCAATGTCTTCGGCCTTTTCCGCGATCTCGGCGAGGATCGTGACTTTGGTCGGGTTCACTTCGGCGTAACCCCAGAGGACCGCCATGTAGGACCAAGTGTCGCCGATCTTGTACTGGAGCTCGCCGATCTTGAGCATGGAGATAAACGGTGCGTGGCCTGGCAGGACGCCGAACTCGCCTTCCGAACCTGGCGCAATGACTTCGTCCACCTGCTTGCTTAACAACAGGTGTTCGGGCGTGACGACTTCGAGTAGGATTTTTCCAGCCATATTTCAGTGAAAAGTGAAAAGTTAGAGGTGAAAGGTTCTGAGGAGGTTAATCCTCCGACCTTTCACTTTTTACCTTTTACCTCTTCACTCCCAGTTTTTCAGCCTTCGCAATGACTTCTTCAATCGGCCCCACCATATAGAACGCCTGCTCGGGCAGATCGTCGTACTTGCCCTCGATGA
>JAIBHQ010000168.1 GCA_020028595.1 Nitrospirota bacterium | reverse complement strand
GGATGTGGGGGAGGCGGGAAAGCGAGTTACGCCGACGCGGCGTGCTTCAATGGTTCCAACAACTTAGTAGGGACAGTCAGGCCGCCGCGGCCGACTCCGACTTCGATATCCGGCTTGGTGAGTCCATGGAAGTCGCTGCCGCCGGTCACAAGCAGATCCAGCCGCTTCGCGATGTCGAGCAACTCGGCGGTCTGCTTCGGGTTGTGTGTGCTGTAGTGCACTTCCATCCCGCCCAGGCCTTCCGTCTTTAATCGTCCGCACAAAGCGAAAAGTCCTTCGCCGTTTTGTTTGGCCCAGAGGGGATGAGCCAGCACGGGGACGCCTTTCGCAGCTCTGATCCAAGCCATCGCTTCCGCCGGGTCCGGCAGCTCGCGCGGCACGTATGCCGGTTTACCCTGCGCAAGGAAACGGTCGAAGGCTTCCTTGGCCGACTTGACGTAGCCTTTGTTCATCAGGACGCGCGCGATGTGCGGGCGTCCCACCGATTCGGTTCCGGCCAGTTCCCGCACTTCGTCGTAGGTGATGTCCTGTCCCATCGCGCGCAGCCGCTCAATGATCTGCGGGTTTCGGCTGTGGCGGCTGGCGCGGAGCCCGGCCAGCCTGGCGTGCAATGCCGGGTCCTGCCAATCCAGAAAATACCCGAGGATATGCAATTCGCTCTCGCCGAACCGGGAGCTGATCTCCACGCCGGGGATGACTTCAATGCCGAGGCTTGCGCCGGCCTGCAGGGCTTCGGGGATGCCGGTGGTGATGTCGTGATCCGTGATGGCCAGCGCGGTCACGCCGGCTTTGTGCGCGAGCGCGAGCACCGCGGCCGGCGGCAGGCTGCCGTCCGAGTGGGTGGTATGGAGGTGGAGGTCAATCCGGGACATGGCGTGATGCGTGACGCGTCATGCGTGACGGATGTGGAAGAGCACCATCTTTGTCAGACTTCCGAGGTTTTCTACTCATCACGCGTCACGATTCTCGCTGCGCGAGCAGCCGGGCCGTGAAGACAGGTTCGGTTCCGTGGCTGTCATGGCGCCCGCCTTCGTCATAATGGAGAATCCGAAGGCCGCGCACGAGGTCCAGCAACTCATTGTGCTCGAGACAGAATTCTCTCCGACGTGGATGCTGGTAACGGAGATGATTGTCGATGAGAAAAGTTTCATAGATCAGGACGCCGCCGGGCCTCAGGGCCTGAAGCAGCAGAGGAAAAAGTGGCCGGTGGAGGTAGCAAAATCCGAGTATGGCCTCGTAGCGGGCAGCCGGGATCTCGGGCGGCCTGGCTGGATCTTCAAGTTCCATGGCGCGGATGGTGACCGATGTCAAACCCTGTTGCACGGCGTCGGAGGCCAGGTCAGCCAGTGCCTGCTCGTCCCGGTCGACCGCATCAATCGTAAAGCCCTGAGCGGCCAGGTAGAGCGTGTTGCGGCCCCGCCCGCAGGCGACATCCAGGGCTTGTCCACGCGGGAGCATCGCGAGAGAGTCTTTCAGGAATTGCGCGGGGGCATGATCGAGAAGCGCTGCCGGCCTGGTGCGATCGAGTTTGACGCCGACGGATCCCTGCACGCCGTTCACCGGCGGGATGACCTTCCGAATCCACAGCCTGGCTCTGGTGACCGGGAATTCGTGAAACAGCATGGCGGTCACGGCTTCGCCCAGCGTCTCCAGGAGGACATAGGGCTGCTTGCGTCCGACTTCCAGGACCCGCGCGGCCACGGCAGCATAGTCGACCGCGTTGGCAATGTCGTGTGTGGAGGCGGCGAGGGCAAAGGCATCGGACGCATACTCGAGTTCCAGATCAACCGCGATGGGCTGAAGCGCCTGACGCTCGGCGGCGGTGACGCCGCAATGCCCTTGGAATTCAAGGCGTTCAATCACCAGATGGTCGGCCATGCGGCATTGTCGTTGATGAGCCGGTCATCCGTCAAGAAAGCCCGTGCTTGCTTGACTACGATTCAGGACGACTTCTATAATCGTGCACAATTTGCGTCACAACGAAGATGGCAATTTTTCGAGGAAAATGGGCGATCTGACGCATTTCAATAAATCCGGACGGGCGCGGATGGTCGATGTCTCGCAGAAGACTTCGACTGAACGGACGGCTGTGGCCCAAGCCCGCGTTCTCATGCGGCCGGAGACCCTGGCGCAGATTCAAAAGGGTAAGATTGCCAAGGGCGATGTGCTGGCGGTGGCCCAGGTGGCCGGGGTCATGGGCGCCAAACGGACTCCCGATCTCATTCCCATGTGCCATCCGTTGCTGCTCAGCAGCGTGGATCTGGCGTTCAAGGAAGAATCTCAACCGGATCGAAACGGGCGGTGCGCCATCACTGTGACGGCGACGGTCAAGACGACGGGCCAGACCGGTGTCGAGATGGAAGCCATGACGGCGGTGTCGGTGGCGGCGCTGACGATTTACGATATGTGCAAGGCGGTGGATAGGGGCATCAGTTTCGGTGAGATCCATCTTCTCTCGAAGTCCGGCGGGAAATCGGGGACCTATACGAGGTCATGATTACAGTCAAACTATTCGGTTTGATCAAAACCCTCGCGAACAACCAGGCCGAGCTGGCGGTGACGCTCGATGGCGGGCGGCGCGTACAGGATCTGATTGTGACGCTGGATGCGCAGTTTCCAAAAATCGGCGAGTTGATTCATCAGAAACGGGTGCTGATCTCCGTCAATCAGGACATCGCCCACGGCGAAACCGAGATTCGTGACGGCGACGAGGTGGCGTTGCTCCCGCCCTTTGCCGGCGGAGCGGTTCCAGGCGGACCCACCGGGCCGGATGAGGCGATGTTCGTGCGTGTGCAGCGGGAGAACTTCTCCGTGGATGCCGAGATTGACCGGGTCCGCGCGCGGTCCACGCGCATCGGGGGAATCTCGATCTTTCTGGGAACGGCGCGGGACCATTCCAAGGGCCACGATGTCAGCTCCATCACCTTTGAGCACTACGAGGGGATGGCGCAGAAGAAGCTGCGCGAGATCCGCGAGCGGGCCTTGAAGCAGTTCGACGTGCTCGAAGTCGCGATTTTACACCGGCATGGGGAAATCGAAGTTGGAGAAAATATCGTGCTCATCGTCGTCGGCGCGGAGCACCGGGCGGACGCCTTCAAGGCCTGCCGGTGGTGCATCGACGAATTGAAGCAGATCACTCCGATCTGGAAACTGGAACATACGCCGGCTGGAGAAGTCTGAGTGGAGGAGCATCCGTAGGATGTTGAAAAAGGCTGCCAGCTTTGTTCTCGGTCGCCCGTCTCCCTGCGACGTGCCCCAGAGGGCACGCCTCAGTCGCCGGACTCCCTGCGGCCTC
>JAIBHQ010000167.1 GCA_020028595.1 Nitrospirota bacterium | reverse complement strand
TGCCGGCTGGATGTATTGAACCCGCCGGCCGGCACGGGCGGTCTGGCGCGCGAGGGTGGAGCCGCAGGCGAATCGAGCGGGACTGTCCTGAACAATTTGTCCATCGTGACCAGGTTGCAGTGCGGGGCGCAGACCTTTTTACTGACGGCGGATGCCGAAGCCGGTGCGCTGGCGAGGCTGCACCGCCGCGGACTGCTGGCGGGAGCCACGATCCTCAAGGTGCCTCATCACGGCGCGGCGAGTTCGTTGTACGACCCGTGGATCCAACAGGCGGGGGCGAAAACCGCCGTGGTCTCGGTGGGGAGGCACAATGCCTATGGTCATCCTGCTCCAGGCGTGATGGCCGCGTATCAGAACGCAGGCATCCATGTGCTGCGCACGGATCGTGATGGCGCCGTCTGGATCACGGCTCGGCTGTCCCGCCCCGAATTGCGCATCGACACCGCGCGCGATGGCATGCTGACCGCCATTCCACTCAACTCCATCTGGGGAACGGCAGAGTTCACGAACTGGAGGAGACTTTTACGGGAAGGCCATTCGGCCTGACGGCTAAAACATTTTGACAAAACAATAAGTTAGGGGTACTGTACCGTCAGTTTATGCTGTGTTCGCATCGAGACTGTACCGGTCAAGTCGCGTGCACAGTGTGTCTTGTCCGCATGCTGTCCCTCATCTCCTCTGCTTCCTGTGATAATAAAGTCCAAGGGTGATGCAGCGTCACGATGGTACGCATGAATGACATGATTCGAGATCAGGGCAATAATCCCGGCGGCCAGGAACCGGTGTCGTTCCGGTCGCTTGCCGCGGTGACGATTCCCTCTTCCGCCCCCTACTCGGGACCGGACTGGTATCGCATGGCTGAAGAGGCATTGTTCCGCCTGGCTTCTTCCTCCAGCCAGCAGACCAATCCGTTTCAACGCGAAGGCCTGGCGCGTGTCGCGATGATGGAGGAGTTCACCAAGATCGCCACGGGGTTTGTGGATACCCTCCAACAGAGCGATTATTTTGTCGCGAAGGCCCTCGCCGGGAAAAAGGGATCGCCGATTGTTTCCAACATGATCAACGTGTCTATTTTGGCCACGAAGCTGGGTATGGGGATCGGCTTTCAGCGTGAAGCCCTGGTCGGCCTCGCCCTGGCCGGACTGCTGCACGATGTCGGCATGCTGCAACTTCCCGAATCGTTGCTGGCGAATCCCGGCAAATTGAGCGAAGAGGACCGGGCTCAGATCAAGCAGCATCCGGAAATCGGATTTCAAATGCTGAGCAAGCTGGGGACGCAGTATGCGTGGCTCGCGCAAGTCGCCTGGCAGGAGCATGAACGATGGAACGGGCAGGGCTATCCCCGTGGACTGAAAGGCGATCAAATCCACGAGTACGCCAGGATTATCGGGATCGTCGACATCTTCGACGCCCTCGTGAATCCTCGCCCCTACCACCGCCGGTTCCTGCCGCACGAAGCCGTGCGGGAATTGCTCATTGCCGAGAAGGCGACGTTCCCCAGCCAAATCATCAAGGCGCTGATTCAGCAGTTCTCGCTGTTTCCCCTGGGTACGATGGTGCACTTGAATACCGGCGAGGTCGGCGTCGTCACGCAATTGAATCCACGATACCCGTTGCGTCCCATCGTGTCGGTCAATCAAGGGGAGGGTGGCCCCGGCGCAGTCAAATTTGTGGACCTGAGCGCCACGACGCTCGTGCATATCACTGAAGTGGTCGGGTCCGAGATCCGCTGACACGGGCGCTGTGCAGTTCTTGTAGTTTTTTACCCTCCGTTTTCATCTTGAGCATGCGACGCGACAGGCAGAGGCCGGCGACCACCATATATGGGATTTTTCTTGCATGCCACCACATAAGGTGGTATAAAAGAACGACTTTTGGCCTTTTTGGGGTTGAGTACGGCTGTGACCAATGAGCCTGAACACAGGTGGTCGAGTCCGAGTTGGACGAATCGGCGGCGTATTTTGGTGAGGTGAGATGATACGAAATCCGCTGACACGGGTGCTGTGCGTGCTGCTTTCGGGCTTTCTGAGTTTTGGCCCTCTGGGCTGTCGGAATCCTGCGCAGTCTAACCTGCCGCCTTCCACCATCGCTCCTCCCGGCGTGGCGTTGCCCCCGCTTCCCAAGGGCGATCTCTATGCGGATGAGACGGTCGTCAGCGTCGATGCCGTGATCGAGCCAGGCGATACGCTGGACATTGTGATCCGGCGGGGATCAGGCGAGGAGAAATATTCCAACGTCGTTCAGCAAATGGGCAATGTGGCGGTCTCGTTTCTCGAAGTGGACGTGAAAGGGCAGACCGCTGCCCAGGCGGAACAGACCATCACGGACGCGGTGACGCCCTACATGAAGAATCCGCGCGTGCAGGTGTTACTCAAGAAAAAAACACTGAAGCTGAAACGATTTTTCGTGTTCGGTGACGTCAAAAAGCCTGGGCATTTTCCATTGGGACGAAACATGACGGTGTTGCAGGCCATCACCCAGGCGGACACCTACAATGACACGGCCTTGCTGGACGAGATTCGCGTGATTCGGGGCGGGGACCTGAATAAACCCCAGATCTTTCTGGCCGATGTCTCTCGTGTGTGGACGTATGGAGACATGAGCCGCAACTTGTCCATCCAGGAAAATGACATCGTGTTTGTGCCTCGCGAGCGGCTGGGCGACGCCAAGGAGGCGGCGGTCAAAATATTCCCCCTCATTTATATCGGCATCACGCCGATCTTTTTTGCCGCGCTGATTCCGACGTTTTTCCCTGGCGCGGTCGCGAAGTAACGCGTGCGTAACGCTTAACGGAGATCGCAGTGGCTCAGTACGAACTGAACGTTCTTGACTATTGGCTGATCGTTAAAAAACGGAAAGGTACGATCCTGCTGTCGGCCGGGCTTGTCGTGGCTTTTACGCTGGGTCTCACCCAGTATTTGAGGCCTGCGCCGATCTACGAGGCGTCGACCCGTGTCAAATTCGAACGGAGCAGCACCTTTGCGAACATCCTGATCGAATCGATTGCGGCTCAGGGAAGCTTTGATCTCAATACCGAAATCGAAGTCATTCGAAGCTTTCCCGTCATTGAGCGCGTGGCAAAGGATCTCAATATCGTCAAGCCCGCCACTTCCCCTGAGGAGACGCGGTCCACAGAGTATTTAGGGGCCATTTACAGCCTTCAGCAGACGATTAAAACGTCGATCGAGGGGGCCTCCAACATTATTCGCATAGCCACGACCGCCAGTACGGCGGAAATGGCTCAGCGCCTCGCGAACGCGGTCGCGGAAACCTATCGCGCGGAGAACATCCGTACGCG
>JAIBHQ010000019.1 GCA_020028595.1 Nitrospirota bacterium | reverse complement strand
GCCAAGCCCGCTGCCGACGGCCGCCAGGATCTGCCAATCGGGCAGGCTCTCGCCGATCGGGTCCATGGTCTGCCGGATGCGCTGGACCTTGCCGTCCTGACTCGTCATCGTGCCGTCTTTTTCGGCGAAGGTGCAGGCCGGCAGGACGATATGCGCGAGCTGCGCCGTCTCCGTCATGAACGGGTCCTGGACAATCAGCAGCTCCAGCTTCTCCAGCGCCGCCTTGACCTCCGCGGAAGCCGGCAGGGTGCCCAGCGGATTTTCACCGACCAGATAGAGCGCCTTGATCTCCCCGTTCCGGCATTTCTTCAGAATGTCCATGAGTCCCACGCCGGTGCCCTTGTTCGGCAGCGGCGTGCTCCAGGCCTTGGAGAACTTCGTGCGTGCGTCATCATTATCGAACGCCACCTGGCCGGGAAGAAATTCCGGCGACGTCCCCATGTCCACCGCGCCCTGCTCGTTGGCTTCCTCGGTCACCGTGTTGATCCCGCAGCCGGGCTTCCCCAGCTTGCCCGTCACCCAGAGCAGATCGATCAACGCGAGCACGTGCTGGTAGCCATTGGGACGGCGAACGATGCCTTCCCCGCAGATGATGACCGAACGCGGCGCTTCCGCGAAGACCGTCGCCGCTTCGTTGATCTGATCTTCTGAAACACCGGTCGCGGAGACGACCGCGTCGAGCGAGAGTCCCGCCACCGCCTGCTTGAGCGCGGCCAGAGCCTGCGCATGCCTGCCGGTCACCTCGGTATCGATCAGGTCCTGCTCGATCACGGACTTGAGGAGCCCCTTCACGAACAGGCCTTCCGTGCCGGGCCTGACCAGCACCGGATGCGACGCCAGCTTGGCAAGATTGGTGTTGGCCGAATCCACGACGATCACCTGCGACTTGTAGACGCGGATCGCTTCTTTCACCCGCAGGCTGAAGACCGGATTCGTTTCCGTGACGTTGGAACCCACCACCAGAATCGCCTTGGCCTTCGTGATGTCCGCCGAATCGTTCGTCATCCGGCCCGCGCCCAGGGCGTGCCGCACCGCGTGGATGAAATTCAGGTGCCCGTAGCGCGCGCTGCTGTCGAGCTGGTTGGTGCCGATCGCGGCGCGCATCAGCTTCTGGAAGAGATACAGCTCTTCGTTGCTGCAGTGGGCGGTGATGAGTCCCGCGACGGCGTTCGGCCCGTATTTGGCTTTGATGTCGGCCAGGCGGCCGACCACCGTCTCGATGGTTTCGATCCAGGGCGACTCCGCCAGTTTCGCGCCCTTCCGGATCAGCGGCTGCACGAGGCGCGCCTTGCTGTCGATGAACTGAAACCCGAACCGCCCGCGCACACAGAGGCCGCCGTGACCCTGGGCCGTCTCCGACCGGTCGCCCCATTTATTCTTCCAGGACAGCGGCGAGGTCACGCGCACGACTTCGTTGTCCTTGGTTTCAACCTGCATCTGGCAGCCGTCGCCGCAGTAATTGCAGGTAGTCGTCGTCTTCTTGAGCTGCCAGGGCTTGTACAGATACTTGGAGAACTTGTTCGTGATCGCGCCGACCGGACAGACCGCAAGACAGTCGCCGCAGAATTCACAGGCCAGCTGCGTATCGCCTTTTGCCACGACCTGGGTGAACCCGCCCTTCTTGATGAACTGCAGCGCGTCGATCATCTGCACGTCCTTGCAGATGTTGATGCACTCGCCGCAGGCGATGCAGCGGTTCATGTTGAAGTCGAGCACGAGACTGCGCGTATCCTCCGGAATCAGCTTCTGCTTGGCGTTGGCCAGCGTGGTGACCTGGTGCTGGAACGCCATGTCCTGCAATTCGCAGTGGCCGTCCGCGTCGCAGACCGGGCAGTCCAGCGGATGCACCGAGAGATGTTTCTCGACCGCTTTTTTCCTGGCCTGGAACAGATCGTCGCCTTCCGTACGGACGATCATGCCGGCCGCGGCCTTGGCCGTGCAGGAACGGACGGGCGACTTCTTTCCCTCCTGCATCACGAGGCACATGCCGCAGGAGCCGAAGGGATCGAAGGTATAGTGGTAGCACATGGCCGGGATGATCTTCCCGGTGCTCGAGATCACGTCGTAGAGCGAGACACCGTCTTTGGCCGTGACGGTCCTGCCGTCGATCGTCAGTTCGATCGACGCCGCTTCAACGTCAGGATTGGTCGCCGGTTTTAAACCCATGGTTTCCTCAGTTCTGAGTCCTGAGTGCTGAGTCCTGAATAAGATGCTTTGCGTTTTATTTTCTTACGCTCAGCACTCATCGCCCAGCACTCAGCACTTCTCATCGGTCACACTCCCCCATCACAATATCGTAGGTCCCGAAGATCGTGACCGCGTCGGCAATCATGTACCCGCGCGACATATGATCGAATGCGCCCATGTGAATAAAGGAGGGCGAGCGGATCTTCATCCGGTACGGCTTCCCGCCACCCGTGCTGACGATATAAAACCCGAGCTCCCCCTTGTGGGCCTCGGTGCCGCAATAGATCTCGCCCGGAGGGGCATCGAACCCCTGCGAGAAGAGCTTGAACTGCTGGATCATGGAATCCAGGTTCGTGAAAACGCGATCCTTCGGCGGCAGCGTGACGCTCGGGACGTTGGCCATGATCGGCCCGTCCTGCATCTGGTCGAGGCATTGCTTGACGATCTTCACGCTCTCGTAGAGTTCCATCACGCGAATCCAATACCGGTCGTAGGTATCGCCGTTCTTGCCGACCGGCACGTTGAAGTCGCAATTGGGATAGGCGGCGTACCCGCCGTTGTGTTTCCGCATGTCGTAGTCCACGCCGGAGCCGCGCAGCGTGGGACCGCTCAACCCGAAACTCAGCGCATCCTCCGCCGAAATCACCGCTACGCCCTTGGTACGCGCAAGCCAGATGCGGTTTTTCTCGAGGAAGACCTGGTACTCGTCGATCTTGGGCGGAAAATAATCGAGGAACGCCCGCAATTTTGCAATCAGCGACGGCGTGAGGTCGCGCTCGACGCCCCCGATGCGGTACCAGCTCGTCGTCAGGCGCGCGCCGCACAGCTCGTCGAACCAGTCCAGGAGAATCTCGCGATCCCGGAACGTGTAGAAGAACACCGTCATCGCGCCGATGTCGAGCGCCTGCGTTCCCAGCCAGAACTGATGGCCGATGATCCGCTGCACCTCCGCCACAATCGTCCGGAGATACTCGGCCCGCTCCGGCACCGTGATGTTCATGAGCTTCTCGACGGCACGGCAATAGGCGAAGTTATTGTACATCGCACAGACGTAATCGAGACGGTCGGTGTGGGGGATGAACTGGTGGTAGGTCCCGTCCTCGGCCAGCTTTTCCACTCCGCGATGCAGGTAGCCCAACACCGGCGTGGACTTCACCAGCCGCTCGCCTTCCAATTCGAGGATGACCTTCAACACCCCGTGCGTGCTCGGATGCTGCGGCCCCATGTTGAGCAATAATTCTTCCGTGCGCTGCAGCGGCAGCGTGGCGGTTTCCGGATGCTCCGGATTCACCTTATAGATGGTGTCGCGCTGATCCTCGAACCGGTAGGTTTTTTCCGTGTCGTTCACGCTACGCCTTCTCGTTCAAAAACTCGAACGTGTCCCGCCATCCTTTACCTTGCAGTGGGAAGTCCTTCCGCAACGGATAGCCTTCCGTGTAATCGTCCGGCATGAGAATCCTGCGGAGGTCCGGATGGTTCCGGAACCGGATGCCCATCATGTCGTAGACTTCGCGCTCCATGAAGTTGGCGCCGTGCCAGACGTCCGTCAGGGAATCCACCAGACAATCCGATTCGGGCACGCGGGTCTTCAGCCGGATCCGGTGCCGCTTGCGGATTGACGCGACTTCCCACACCACTTCGAACCGCTCCTCGTCATCCGGCCAATCGACGGAACTGACGTGCACCATGTAATCGCAGTCGATCTCGGGATCGTGGCGCAAAAACATGGCCACCGCATGCAGGGCCGCAGGCCGGACCGTCACCGCCAGATCGCCGCGCCACTCCACGGCGTCGACAAATCCGTCCGGAAACTCCCGCTTGATGCGTTCGGCTAAAGGATGCATGGCTAATACCGTAATGCGTGATCAGTGATGAGTGATGAGTTGACGAGGATCACCGCCGTTCTTCCTTCTCTTGTCCTCTTACCCATCACGCGTTACTCATCACGCGTTACGCTTTGACCTGCTCCGGCTGTTTCGTGAACACGCGCTTCTGCATAATGCGCTCCTGCAATTTCAAAATGCCGTCGAAAAGCGCCTCGGGGGTCGGCGGGCAGCCCGGCACGTAGATGTCCACGGGCACGAACCGGTCCACGCCCTGCACCACGCTGTAACTGTCGTAAATATTGCCGGAGGTTGCGCAGGAGCCCATCGCAATCACGTACTTCGGTTCCGGCATCTGGTCGTAGATTTTCCGGATCACCGGCGCCATGCGCCGGCAGACCGTACCGGCCACGATCATCAGGTCGGACTGGCGCGGCGAGGCGCGGAACACGCCCGCGCCGTAGCGGTCCATGTCGTACCGCGAGGACACCGCCGCAATCATCTCAATCGCGCAGCAGGCCAACCCGAACGTCATCGGCCAGAGCGAGCCCTTGCGCGCCCAGTTGACGGCCCGCTCGATCGTCGTGGTGATGACGTCGATGTCTCCGTCCTTCTGATGCCGCCCCAGCTGAATCAGTCCCATTCGAGGGCTCCTTTTTTCCAGGCATAGACGTACGCCACAACGAACAGCGCGATGAAGATCAGCATTTCGATCAAGCCGACCAGCCCGATTTTGAAAAACGTCACGGCCCAGGGATACAGAAAGATGACTTCGATGTCGAAAATGACGAACAGCATCGCAAAGATGTAGTACCGGACGGGAAACGGCATGCGGGCGTCCGAGAACGGTTCGCTGCCGCACTCGTACGTACTGAGTTTTTCAGATTCCGGATATTTCGGTTGGACGAAATAACTGAGGACCAGCGTGACCACGCCGAACGCCAGCGCAATCCCGATAAAGAGAAGGACCGGAAAATACCGACCCAAATAGTCGAGGAGCTGTTCTGATCCAGCCACGCGAACCCCTCCTCAGCCCTAATTATCCATGGACGCTTCTGCTGCAATCGCGGATACGCTGCTCCGCCGGGCGGGCTCGCCACTCAGTCCCTCGACGTACTGTTTTAAGTACGCCTCGGTCCCTCGCGGCTCCACGCGCCCAGACTCGCAACGCGTCTGCGCGATTTCGCGACGAACCGCCACGGACAATCAGGGCTAACCCCCTGAACTTCCAAGACTAAGGCGGTCATGGTAGTCGAATGATTCCGGTCAAATCAAGCGTTCAAATGGCCTACGCGGGCTCAGCCCCAAAAGCCCCAGGGATCAGCCTGCAACCCAAAGCTCTTGTTTTTTTGAATAGAACAGAACGTGGGCATAACAGGAAGACTTTCCCGCTTCCTGGTTGATCCGGGCGGAGGCTACGATGAAGAACGGCGCGTCTAGCGTGTCTTGCGCATGCGGTCCGACGGCATACGCAGCTTGGCGGGAGTATCCGGATGGCGCGCATCCCATTCAGCCGTCAGTGGCGGGAGCGCCTTGGCCTTCTTTCGCCGGTGAATCTGAGTTTCGATCCGGCGCGGGCGTGCATCGGGGAGGGGCGTACCGTCCGGTCGAAATCGCTGTTGTTGGTCCATCTTTCTGCAGGCTCCAGAAGACGGCAGGCGCACAACGGCTCCACATTACCACGCCACCACAGTGGCGTTCAAACACAGTGATTTCATGGGCTTTGCTTGACAATGCGCACTGATTTGCTATTGTGTGCGGCAGGTTACTGGAGGGAGGCAGTCTGTATGACAAGGATCGGCACGGGCCTCGCAACAGTCTGTATTTGTGTGCTGCTCTGGACGACGACCGGCATCGCAGAAGATCTGCTTCCATCTGAATCAGCCGTTGCAAGCCCCTCGTTCTCCACCGCGGCCGGCTTTATTCGTCCCGAGTTCCCATACGAGGCACGAATCAGCCAGATTACTGGCGACAATCAAACCACGGGAAATAAACGACTGCTCGGCGGCGGCGAGCAAATCTATCTGGATCTCAGGAATCCGCACGAAGTCGCGCCAGGCGACAGATTCACCGTCTACCGGGGAGTCAAAAAAATCTATCACCCGGTTCGCGGCCAGTATCTCGGCGATTTGACCGCCGTCATTGGCGTGGTGAAAGTGATCAGAATCACGGGCAGCAAAGCGACCGTCAGGATCGAGCGTTCCTACGACGCCATGTACCCTGGCGACGGTGCCTCGCGCCAGGCTCCTGCTCCGCCGGCACCGGCCTCCTTCAATCAATCGCTTCCGGACGGAACCGGCGTGATCGTCGAACTCCCGCCCGGACAAACCCTGATTGCGCAAGGCCATGTGGTCTACGTGGATTGGGGACGCAACGACGGAGTCAAGCTTGACGACCGGCTGGAGGTGTTCCGGGAAAGTGCCGGCATTCCGATTCAAATCATCGGCGAGTTGCAAATCATCGCCGTGGAAGATCACACCGCCACGGCGCGAATCGTCCGTTCGCTCGCTCCGTTTCTACGGGGCGACCGCTTCACAGCCAAAGATCGGCTCCAGAAACAACCCGGCTCTGATGCACCGCAAGCCCGAAAAGAGGCTCTCTTTCAGGAGATGACGGGGCCGGCCACCACCGCGTCGCCCAAGACCGCCACGATGGGAATGTCCCAGGAAGCGCATGCCGCTCCGCAGTCGCGTGATATCGAACGCGAACTGGCTCGATTGGCCAAGCTACTGGAGTTCGAACCGGGAAGCGCGCCGGCAACGGCCGCCAGCCTCCCGATTCTGAAGCAAATGAAAGAGCTTCTCAAGGAAGCACCTGACAGCCGGGTGGTCGTGAAGGGATATACGGATAACCAGAAGGTCGGTCCCTCGCTGAAGGAGCTGTATACTTCAAACAAGGAACTGTCGCGCGCACGTGCCGCCGCGGTGGCCGACTCTCTCGCCGAGGAGGGAGGGGTCAATCCCCAGAACATCTCGGTCGTTGGGTATGCAGACGCCAAACCAGTGGCCAGCAACAGCACGGAAGCGGGACGCAAGCAAAACCGCCGGATCGAGATTCAGTTACTCCCAACCGAACGGCCATCTTCTCCGGCACCAAAAGACGTCATGCCGGAAACCAAAGAGCTCTCTTCACCTGCGCCGGAACCAGCTTCAGCAATCACTGCCCCGCCCGCTCCGTAACTCCCACGCGGAGTTAATTGTTCCCGTCCTTCAGCGCTGCTAGAATGTCCCATGTCCGCTCCGGAATTCACGGCTCGCACTGACGCATTCCCGCCCGCCCGCCCAAACGCCGCGCAGCCGTCCTTCGCCGATGTGATCGTTCCCCGCCATCTGCATCGCACGTTCACCTACAGCATCCCGGAATCTCTACGACCCCAGATCCGCATCGGCAGCCTTGTTCGCGTGCCGCTGGGACCGAGCACCGTGCCGGGCATCGTCGTCACGATGTCGTCCGAGGGCCCGCCGCTTCCCGCCACAACGCGTGCGACGCCGATTCGCGTGCGCGACATTCTCGCCGTGGCGAACGAGCCGGCGGACGCCGCGATTTCGCCGGACATCCTGGAACTCACCCGGCAGGTGTCCGACTATTATCTCGCGCCGTGGGGACAGTGCCTGCGCCTGATCCTGCCGGCAGTGCCCGGCACGCGCGAGACGGCACGCGGCCGCCGGGCATCCCAGGCCCTGCAGGCGCCGGCTGCAGCAGGCCATCCGGCCGGTTCATTGCAATTACTGCCGCCCGTTGCACCGCCATGGTGGTCCCGTTTCCAGGAAGCACTGGCTGCGCAGCGTCACGAGACATTCCTGGTGGAAGACACCCTGCCGCGCCGGTGGGCAACCCTGCTCCACGCGGCTGGAATCGCTCTGGAACGCAACGGGACCGTTCTGATCATTTCACCGGAAATCCGCCGCGCGGCGGCGCTGGCAGCGCTGAGCCTCGCCCGCTGGCCCGATCGTGTCGCGCAGATCCACAGCGACTTGCCCCCCGCCGTGCGCGCGCGCGAGTGGCGCCGCATTCAAACCGGCGCGGCCGATATCGTCGTCGGCACGCGGTCGGCGATCTTCGCCCCGCTGCGCGCCCCCGGCCTGATCTGCGTGGACGACGAAGACGATCCCTCGCTGAAGGAGGAACAGGAACCGCATTACCATGCGCGGGAGGTGGCCGCGATGCGGGCCCGGCAGCATGGCGCGGTTCTGTTGCTGGGAACGGCTCACCCTGCCGTCGAAACACGCCGGCATATCGGCGCTCAGCCGACACCCGCGCCGGCACCGTGCGCCGCCGTCCACCTGGTGGATCTGCGACAGGCCCCCCCGCGGACCCTGCTCTCGGAACCGATGCTCGCCGGTATCAGGGCGGCTCTGGAAACCAGGACGGGCGCGATCCTGTTTACAAACCGGAAAGGATTTGCCGCGGCCCTGCACTGCCGGGATTGCGGCGCTTCGCCGGCCTGTTCGCATTGCAGCGTGTCCCTGACCTTCTATAAGCGGGCCAACCGGCTGACCTGCCGCTACTGTGGCGCGACCGAGCCGATTCCAGAGATCTGCCCTGCGTGCCGGTCCTCGCGGATCGAGCCGGTCGGCTCCGGCACGGAACGGCTGGAAGAGGAACTCCGCCGGCTGTTTCCCGACACGCGCATCGGCCGGCTCGATCGGGACACGGCGCGCACACCCGAGCAGGCCGCGCGATTGCGGAACGGCATTGCCGAGGGACAATTGGATCTGCTGATCGGAACCCAGTTGTTGTTTCAGGACATGCCCATTCAACCGGTCGGCTTTGTCGGCATTCCCTATGCAGATGCCGGTTTGCACCGGCCGGACTTTCGCTCCGCCGAGCGGACCTATCATGCACTGCGCGATGCCGTCGGACTGGCGCGGACCGACGGCCTGGTCGTGCTGCAAACGATCCTGCCGGACCACCATGCGATCGCCTCGATCGCAGAGGGCGATCCGGCGCGATTTTACGAGCAGGAGCTGGCCTTCCGGAGCGCGTTGGGCTATCCGCCGTTTGCGCATCTGATCAGCCTGTGTGTGTCCGGCAAGACGGAAGCCGCCGTTCGTACGGCGGCGGAGCGCTGGGCGGCGGCCGTGAAAGAGCACGGCAAGAAGAATGCTGGAGCCGTGACTGTTCTCG
>JAIBHQ010000166.1 GCA_020028595.1 Nitrospirota bacterium | reverse complement strand
TGGCCGAGTTGCACGGGCCGGAGCCCGAATCGAGCCATGATGTTGGAGTTTCGCGAGGCCCACCAAGCCAGCGCCGTATAGGCGACGGCTTGCGGAAGAAACTGCAAAAACCGGTGGCTCTGCAAGTCGGCAGGAAGCGAGTAGAAGAGGACGGTGACGAGGATCGGCAGCCCTGCCGACCAAGTCGCCCGCTCGGGAGAGAGTGTATGCAAGGCTCCGTTACTGGAGCTGGATGCTGTACCGCTCCAGCGTTGTGGCCTTGTTGCGGGCGAGGTTGGACAGGGACTTGTTGTAGTCCACCACTGCCCGCAACTCGTTGCCCTGCGAAGTGGCCAGGTCGCGCTGGAAGTCGAGCACGAATCGGGTGGTGCTCAAGCCCACGTTCAACCGCTCGCGTTCAGCCTGCAACTGCTTCTCAGACATGATACGCGCGGACCGCGTCGTTTCGATCCGCTTGAAATCGGTCTGGACGCGGCGTACCGCCTCGCGGACGCTGACGATCACTTGCTGCCGCACGCTTGTCAGCGAGGATCTGGCGTTTTGCCCCTCGAGCTGGCGCTTGTTGTATTGGCTGATGGCCGACCGGTTGCCGAGCGGGTAGCTGAGGACCAGGCCTGCGCCGTAATTGTAGTAGTCTCCGCTGAAGTTCTTGCTGACCATGTCCCCGCCGTCCTTGCCCAGGCCTGCCATGCCGGAAGTGCCCTGGAACGACAGGTTGGGCAGCATCTGGTTCTTGGCAAACTTCACGTTGACGTCGGAAGTTTCAAAGTTCTTCTTGGCTTGCAGGATTTCCGGCCGCCGTTCCAGCGCCACATCAATCGTCTCTTCGGGGCTGATCGCTTCGAGCGTCTGGCTCGGCTTGTCCAGCGGGGTGAGCCGGATATCCTGGCGTAATTCTTCTTCGGAAGGATTCAGGAGCCGTCGAAATTGATCCTCCTGATCGCGAATCGCCTTTTCGGCAACCAGGATCTGCTCCACGCGCGACGCGACCGCGGCCTCGGCCTGCAGCACATCCACGATGGACATGACGCCGGCTTTGGCTTTGGCGCGATTGGTCGAAAGCAGCTCCTGCGCGGCCTTCAGAGCCGAGTCAGCGACCTTGAGATTTTCGTTGACGAACACCAGTTCCCAGAATGTCTGCTCGACGGTCGCAATGACCGTCAGCACGCGGTCGAGAAAGACCTGCTCTTCCACCTTGGCATTGTTCGCGGCTATCTGGATGAACGTCCGGTTGACATCAGTGCCGAAGTTGCGCAGCAACGGCTGCGTCAGCGTGAAGGCCAACCCGCCGAAGTAGGCGGGATTGAACAGGAAGCCGTTCGCCACGTCCTGGTTCACGTTGGATCGTTGAGGGCTGTAGTTCAAGTCGTAGTTGGCGCCGGTCATAAGATTTTGGGTGACGTCGAGCGTCAGGGCGTGATTCCGCTGGTCGAACTTTTGGATATCGGTCAGGTTGTTCCCGGTGCCGCCGAACACGGGACGATTCAGCGGCTGGACGGACCGGTTGTACTGGCCGTTGAGGCTCAACGTCGGATCGAATTTGGCCTGCTCGGCGATGATGTCCGCGACCCGGCTTTCCTTGGTCTTGCGGCTGATGGAAATATCGAGATTGGACTCCAGCGCGCGCAGAACGGCATCGGACAGGGCGATCGATTCCCGGCGCTCCTGGGGCGTCTTCGGTAGCGGGTCCAGCGCCGAGGCATCGGCCACTGCAAAGACGGCGGCACACGAAACGACCGCGGCACGCCAGAACATTTTATGATGACGGTGTGGAATCATTACCCTCTCCTTGCAAACAAACCCCTTGCATCATACTATATGCATATGGTTTTGGCTGTCACGCAGAACTGTGAAATGCAACGGCCGGCCCGGCGATGGGTCGTGCTGATAGGCACCATCGTGGCGCTGGCCGTGGCGGACGGGTCGGCCTGGGCACAGTCCGTGTCCGGCGTCAAGGGATTCAGCGGTGGAACGGCCGCGCTCTTCAATTTAACCGGTCCCGGAAACCTCTACGTGGATAACCAGGGCAATCAGGGATACATCTATAACTTCGGGAATAACTTCGAGTCCTTCAACTTTCGCCTGGCAAACGGGCAGGCCAATATCGGCAGCATGATGACGCTCGGCCCCCAGTTGAGCGTGGGATTGATCCAGGGCGCGAACCAAACCGGATCTCCCACGGTCTTTCCGTCCGTCCCTCGTCTCGTTGCTCCGCTTCCACCGATTCAATCCACGATCTTCGACGAGTTCCAACCGCTCATCGACATCCCCTAAAGCAGGCTATAGGCTAGGGGCGATAGGCGAGGGGTAGTGTTGGAGTACGCGCCCCATCCTCATTTCTGCACCTATTGCCCATTGCCTATAGCCTCACGCCTGCCGTTCTTACGGCATATTCGCCAGCTGCCAGGCCAGGGCCAGCACAAATCGTGCGGTTGATTCCAGAATCTCCGGCTTGACCTTGTCCGCTGTATCGGACGGTTGATGAAAGTCGGGATGGATCCCGCCGCTGACGACGGCCGCCGTCGGGATGCCGGCTTCCTTGAACGGCACGTGATCGCCGCCGGGGAAAAATCCGAAGAGGTCCAGCTTCTCGGCCAGTCCGGCGGTTTTGCCGGCTTTCATGGCTGTCTCCCTGGACAGATCGGCGAGGCCGACGGTGAGCCGGCCGTTCCCAACGCCGGCATGGTCCACGTTGATCATCGCCTTGGTCGCCGGCAGGGGCCGGACCGGCTCGCGGACGTAGAAGCGTGAGCCTAGCAGCCCCTGTTCTTCTCCGCTGAACGACACCAGCACGATCGTGCGACTGGGTTTCAACTTCGACAGGGCGCGCGCGACTTCCAGCAGGACAGCCGTTCCAGAGGCGTTGTCGTCGGCGCCTGGAAATATCAAACCGCCCTGCCGGCCAAAGTGGTCGCGGTGCGCGCCGATCAGGATTGTCTCTTCGCGACGCTTCGAATCATGACCGGGAACCATCGCCATGAAATTGTAGACGGCTCCCTGCGTTTGCCAACTGTTCCAGGAAATGTGCGCCACAACGCCGGTGTCGTGCGACTGGCTCTTCGGCTCGCGGTTGAGCTGCGCCTGCAATTCCCGCAGGGAGCGTCCCTTTGCCGAGAGGATTGCTTCGGCCAGGGCCGTGCTGATCCAGACGCCTGGCAGGCGGCGGTCCTCTTTGGAAAGGCTGTAGGAGGCCATTGGCGCCCCGCCGATTCCTCGGCGCGCCTCATAGGCGCTCAGGATCGGTCCGGTGGCCATCAACGCCACCGACGCGCCCTTCTCGCGTGCCACACGCTCCTTGTCGGCCTGGG
>JAIBHQ010000018.1 GCA_020028595.1 Nitrospirota bacterium | reverse complement strand
GCCCGGATCCTGGCCCAGTTCCTTCGCCTTGAGCACCCGCCGCATGATTTTCCCGGAGCGGGTTTTGGGAAGGGACGGAACAATATCAATCTCCCTCGGCACGGCAATCTTGCCCAATTCTTTACCAACATGATCCATGAGTTCCTTGATCAGTTCCTCACTTTCCTTCTCGCCCTGCTTCAGAATCACGAAGGCCTTGATGGCTTCACCGGCTGTCTTGTGCGGCACGCCGATCACCGCCGCTTCCGCAACCGAATGGTGACTCACTAAGGCGCTCTCCACCTCGGCGGTCCCGATCCGGTTGCCGGCCACCTTGATCACATCGTCGGCACGGCCCATGAACCACATGTAGCCGTCTTCGTCCTTCCGGCAGACGTCGCCCGCCGTGTAGCAGTTAGGGATCGTATTCCAATAGGTCTTGTAGCGATCGGGGTCCTTGTAGATGGTGCGCATCATCGAGGGCCAGGGCTTCTTGATCACGGCGAATCCGCCGGTATTGGCTGGAACACTCTTGCCCTCACGATCCACCACGTCGGCTTCGATGCCCAGGAAGGGCCTTGTGGCCGAGCCCGGCTTGAGCATGACGGAAGGTAGGGGCGTGATCAGGATCGCACCGGTTTCCGTCTGCCACCAGGTATCCATGATCGGGTGCTTGCTGCCGGTCACGTGATAGAACCATTCCCAGGCTTCTGGATTGATCGGCTCGCCGACGCTGCCGAGCACCCGTAATGAGGACAGATCGTATTTCTTCGGCCAGTCCTCGCCATATTTCATCAGCAGTCGGATCGCCGTCGGGGTCGTGTAAAACACCGTGACGCCGTACTGCTCGATAATGCTCCACCAGCGGCCTGGGTTTGGATAGTCCGGCTTGCCTTCGGCGGTCAAAATTGTCGCGCCGTTGAGCAGCGGACCATAGACGATATAGCTGTGCCCGGTGACCCAGCCGGGATCGGCCACGCAGAAATAGATATCGTCATCGTGCAGATCGAAGACATACTTGGCGGTGAGATAAGTCCCGACCATGTAGCCGCCATGCACGTGGACCACGCCCTTGGGTTTGCCGGTCGTACCGGAGGTATACAGGATATACAGCGGCGTTTCGGCATCCAGCTTCTCCGGCTCGCACGTCGCCTTTTGGTCCTTCAGCCACTCGTGCCAGTCAATTTCCTTAGGCGCTGAGAGGGGAACAGCCGGCTGCTGGCGCCGAACCACCACGACTTTCTCCACGGTCGGACACTTGGCCACGGCCTGATCCACGACGGTTTTGAGATTGATGACTTTGCTGCGGTCATAGCCGACATCGGCCGTGATGACCAGCCGCGCTTCACAATCCTGAATCCGGGACTGCAACGCCGGCGCGCTGAAGCCGGAATAGACCACGCTATGAATGAGGCCGATACGAGCACAGGCCAGCATCGCAACAATCTGCTCAGGAATCTTCGGCATGTAGATGGTGACCCGGTCGCCTTTTTTGAGACCAAGGGCCTTCAGCGCATTAGCGCAGCGGTTCACCTGGCGATGGAGTTCCGCATAGGTAAAGATGCGTTCCTCGCCCTGTTCGCCAACCCAGATGACTGCGACTTTGTTCTTGCGCCAGGTTTTGACGTGCCGGTCGAGACAGTTATAGGAGATGTTACAGGTGGCACCGATAAACCACTTGGCCCAGGGATAGTTCCACTCCAGGACTTTGGACCAGGGCGAAAACCATTCTAATTCCTTCGCCGCCTGGCTCCAGAAGGCTTCTGGATCGGCAATAGACTGCTTGTAAGCCGATTCGTAGTCCTTGATGTAGGTCCGTGCTTTGGTTTCTGCGGTCGGGTGGATGACCCGTTTCTCGTGGAGAAGTGCTTCGAACTTCTCTTCCGGCTGCGTCATAAGATTTCCTCGCTTGCGTGCGCGCCATTATGCTCAACTCGCCTGACGATCTGCAAGATGGTTCCCTTGACACTTTTGAGAACCGGGCTGTAGCATGCGCTCATGAATCCCGGCCGGACGACACGGACTCTTCTTTCCGCCATGGCCGCCGTTTTTCTTGCCGCCACTGCAGCCGACGCCCAACTCGGCCGCCCCGAAGGTCTGTACTACAAGTCCTGGGCCGTCATCTTCGGCATCAACGATTATCTTCTGGCTCCCAAACTGACGACACCGGTCGCCGACGGCAAAGTCCTGGCTGCGGCCCTGCGCAAGCTCGGATTCGAAGAAGTGGTCGAAGTGTACGACAAGCAGGCCAGCTTCAAGGGCATGCAGTACATTCTCAATGATGTGCTGCTGCGTAAGGTCGGACGTCAGGACCGTGTCGTGATCTTCTATGCCGGCCATGCCGGCATCACGCAGGACCGCAACGGGAAGGACCTCGGCTACCTCGTTCCGTGGGATGCCCAGACCAACAACGCCTCTAAAGCCGTCACGCTGGACGACCTGAAGGACTTTTCCCGACGGGTGATGGCCAAACACATTCTGTTTATCGTCAATGCCGGCGTCAGCGGATGGGACATCACAGCCCCGCAGCAGTTGTCACTGGAAGGCCGCGGCGCGCCGGAAGAAGAGACGGATAAGAGGGCCATACAGGTCCTCACGGCGGCGAACAAAGGGGAGGCCACTGCACAAAAGGACGGGCAGAGCCTGTTCCTGCGCGCACTCGCCGCCGGCTTGCAGGGTGCGGCAGACACAGACAAAAACGGCTGGTTGATGGTGAGTGAACTTGGCGCTTACAGCAAACAGCAGGTTGAAAAGGCCACGGCCGGCAAGCAGCATCCCCAAATTGTGCGCCTCGACGGCGACGGAGACATGATTCTGGTCGAGGGCAAGAGAGGGACATTCCGGGCCGGCGGCGAGCCGAAAACAGACGAGGAGCGCATCGCGGCGGCCAAGGAGCTGTACGACCTGGCCTTCACGACCCTGCAGCAGCAACGCCCGCCGCAAGAGGCCTTGAACAGCCTGAACAAGGCCCTGGAATACAATCCCACCTACGGCGACGCGTATATTTTAAAAAGCTACGTGCTGCTGGAATATCTGTCCGATCAGGATGACGCGCTGATCGCGGCGAACCAGGCCGTCAAATATGCGGCGGAGAATCCGGACTCGCACTACACACGGGGACTTATTCTGCTGAAGAAGCGGCAATACAAGGATGCGGAGCAGGCGATGCAGCGCGCGCTGGCCCTGAATCCGGACAACTCAGACGCGCTGTTGGTTCTTGGAGATCTCTACGCCGAGGATTTGAAGGATCAGAAAAAAGCCCTGGAGTCGTACAAAAAATATCTGGAAACCGGCGGGATGGAAGCCAGGGCCAGGGACTACATCGAGAAAGCCGGCACTCCTTCGCTACCGTAGCGGTAGCGAGTCATCAGTTATGTGTTCTCAGTGATCAGTCCAAATCAAAAACTGAAAACTCATGACTGATAACTGATAACTTCCGTTAGTCCTGCGCGCCGCCTTTTAAATAACCCAGCCCGATCTTCAGCGCCCGGCGGGTAATCTCCGGCCATTTGGCCTCCGGATATTCCATCAGCACGGCAGCCGCCTTTGGGTCTTGCACCACCAGGTCTTTGACGGAAATGATGCCATCTTCCACCTTGACGTCAGCCACACGCACCCCCTTTGTAAAAACCTTCCACGCTCTGGAAACGACTGATTTTCCGCATCAACCCGCTCTGCTCCGTCGCGTTGACAGGTCTGGGGGTGCATGTTAGCATTATTTTTAGACGCGGATGCAACGGTGAACAGGGCTCCAGCAACCCGATCGGGTTTCACACCAAGGAGGATGCACCCATGATGTCCACAGTCCACGGGATTTCACGAGCGCTGCGCGGGGGTCTTGCCGCTATCCTCGTCATCGGCCTGGTGGCTTGCAGCGGCGCTCCCAAATGGGTCGCGCAAGGCTCCGGCGCCATGAACAACAAGGACGACAAGGCTTTCTACGGCGTCGGCTCGATCATCGGCATCAAAAACGAGCCGCTGGCCTGGGACGCGGCGGAAAACCGGGCGCGCGCCGAAATCGCCAAGAACTTCCAGACCTACACGGCCTATCTCATGAAGGACTACGCGGCTTCCACCACCGCCAATGACTTCACCAAATCCACCGAAGAGCAGAACGTGGAGCGGGCGATCAAGACGTTCTCCGCCGTCACGCTGAACGGAGTCCGGCCCATCGAGCGATACAAAGATGAAGACAGCGGCACCTACTACGTACTCGCCAAACTGGATCTCAAAGATGTCAAGAATAAGCTCGAAGAATCGAAAGAACTGAACGCGGATGTCAGGGACTTTGTCCGGAAAAACGCCGACCGCCTGTTCGAGAAACTCGAAAAAGAAGAGACCAAGCAAGCTCCGAAGTAACCGTGAGGAATGAGGCATGAGGAGTAAGGAATGACGATGGGACAAGACTGCGCAGAAAAGTATACCCTCAGGACTCAGGACTCAGGACTCAGCACTTCCGTGATGCTCGCCTTCGCCATGCTGACCATCCTGGCCGGGTGCGGGGCCGAGACGAAAGTCACCCGCGTGGACGCGGGTGTCGTCACGGACCTGAGCGGGCGGTGGAACGACACGGATTCACGGATGGTTGCCGAGGGGATGGTCAAGGAAGCCCTCGGCACGCCCTGGCTGGACAACTACACCAGAAGCCACCGCGGGAAGCAGCCGGTCGTCGTCGTCGGCATGATCACGAACAAGAGCCACGAGCACATCAATGTCCAGACGTTCGTGACCGATCTGCAACGCGAACTGGTCAACTCCCAAAAAGTGACCTTCGTCGCAGGCCGCGGAGAGCGGGAAGAGATTCGCCAGGAACGGGAAGAACAGGCCATGCACGCCCGTGAAGATACACAAAAAGCTCCCGGCAAAGAAATCGGTGCCGACTACATGATGAAGGGGTATATCTCGACGATCCTTGACGAAGCCGACGGGATCAAGGCGGTGTTTTACCAGGTGGACCTGGAACTGGTCGACCTGGAAAGCAACGTCAAGGCGTGGTTCGGGCAGAAGAAAATCAAGAAAGTCGTCGAGCGTAAACGAACAGTATTCTAGGCCCCACGGGTCTTGTTCAAGCCTGCTAGCCCACTCAGCGCGCCACCCGTGATCGCGCGTCATTCGTCCTCGCTTGTCCCCATCGTTCTGCTGGCACTTCTTCTGAGCGCCTGCGGTCCGGCCACCAACCGGTACGCGCTGATCGAAGAAAGCCTGCGGACGGGGGATGTCCACCGCGCCGACGCCATCGTCGAAGAGGCCCATAAAGACTATGACGCCAAGAGCCAGGTCCTCTATCGCATGGACCGCGGCATGACACTCCACCTGGCCCGCCGCTACGAAGAAAGTACCGCCGTGCTCGACAAGGCCGAGCAGGAAGTCGAGCAGCTCTATACCCGCCGGATCACCACCGAAGCCAAGGCATTTCTCTACAACGATACCGAGCTTCCCTTCGAAGGAGCCCCCTACGAGCAGGTCATGCTCAACGTGCTCAAGGCGCTCAACTATGCGGTGAGCGGCAATCTCCAGGATGCGCTCGTGGAAGCGCGGCGCGTGGATCACCGCTTGAACGTCCTCGCCGACCGGGCGGGAGACAAGCCGGACGCCTACAAGGACGACGGCTTGGCCCGGTACCTGAGTGGCGTCCTGTACGAAGCAGCGGGCGAATTCAGCGACGCCTTCATTGCCTACCGAAAAGCCTACGACGCCTATCTGGCCGTGCGGGCCTGGTCACGGACGCCTGCGCCGCCCATGCTCAGGACCGATCTCCTCCGCATCACCGACACGCTCCATCTGACCGACGAACACGCGCAGTACCGGGAGGCCTTTGCCGATACGCCCTGGCAGCCGCCCGCCGACCCGCAGCAACTCGCCCAGGTCGTCGTGGTCAGTTATAATGGCAGCGCACCGCGCAAGGAGGACCAGTTTCTCGACCTTCCCGTCAGCCTCGACGCTCTGCGGCTGGTCCTGGTGACCAAGCAGGCGATCGGCCCCACCACGAACCAGCGGGAAGCGCGCGCCGTGGAGAGCGCACTGTATGGCTTGAACGGTCGCGTCGTCCGGGTCGCGCTGCCGCGGCTGATTCCGAGGAAGACCGCCGTGGCCTTCGAGCAGGTGAACCTGGTCGGTGCCGACGGGACCCACGGCGCCCGGACCGAACTGGTGCAGGATGTGAGCGCGCTGGCAGCCAAACAATTTTCCGACCAGTTCAACAGCGTGGCCGTGAAGGCCGTGGCGCGCGGCGCGGTAAAATATGCAGCCGCCGAAGGCTTCGCGCGCGGCGCGCGGGCCGCCGCCGGGCGGGATACCATGGGACAGCTGATCGGCCTGCTGGTCGGCAGCCTGGCCAAGGCTCTGGCGATCTCCACGGAGGAAGCGGACAAACGAATCTGGCAAACCCTGCCGGATGAAATTCACGTCGCACGGCTGTGGGTGCCGCCCGGTTCCTACGAGCTGCGCGTACGCCCCATCGGCAAAGGCGGCGGACCGATCGGGCGCGAAGCCGTCCAGGCCGTCACGTTGCGCGGCGGGGAAACCAAATTTTTTACGGAACGGGTGATGCCGTAAGGCCTTGATGCGTGAGGGTGACGCGTGATGTGTCAAAAACGAAAGAATATGGAGGGACGGTTATGTTGAAGTCCCGCACAGTCCTGATCATCGTGCTTGTGGCCATGAACGGCGTGCTCGTTGGGTGCGCGGGCCATCGGGCGCAACCGGCCTGGGTCGAAGGGACCAGTAGGGACTATCCCGCCGACCAATACCTGTTGGGCGTCGGGCAGGCCGATTCGCGGCCTGCCGCCGAGGAGCGGGCCTACGGTGCCGTCGCCCGGGTCTTCACGGCCAAGATTGAAGCGGAGTCCAAAGACTGGGAATCCTTCCTCCTGTTGGAAGCCAAAGGCCAGGCGAACACGGAGCGCCGGCTGACGCTGGATCAACTGACCCGCGTTTCCACGGACAAGGTCCTGGAAAGCGTCCGCATTCTGGATGCCTGGGTGAATCCCGCAAACAAGCAGCATCATGTCCTGGCCGGCATGCATCGCGCGCAAGCCACCACGGCCCTCGCCGAACGGATGACGGAACTCGATCGCACGATCGAGACGGATCTGGCGGAATCCCGCCACACGGCGGATACACTCGTCACGATCCGCAGCCTGCGGCGCGCAATCAAGAATCTCGTGCTCCGGGAAGCCTACAATGCCGATCTTCGTGTGATCAGGGCGAGCGGGCAGGGGACACCATCCCGCCATCGTGTGCCGGAGTTGACAGGAACGCTCGAACAGTTTATGGCTGCTCACCTGTTGGTCGGCGTGGAGGTCCTGGGAGATCAGATTGAGCCGGTTCGCCGCGCCGTCATCGAAGGACTGGTCCGGGAAGGGCTGCCGGTGACGGCCAGGCCGGCCGGCGCCGAAGGGTCGGCAGCCGGACGGGACGGAGGCAAACCGTTGGAGCTGCTGGTCAAAGGCACGGTGCGGCTGTTCGATGTGGACGTACCCGATCCACGCTTCCGCTATGTCCGTTGGTGCAGCGATTTTGTCATTCTGGAACCAGGCACGCAGCATGTTGTCGGGGCCGTTTCACGCGGAGGGCGCGAAGGGCATTTGACGCAAGGCGAAGCCACGGCAAAGGCTGTCCGCGTCATGCAACAGGAAGTCTCGTCGGAACTGGCCAGGACGCTGGCCGGATACGTCTACGGCGATGCGGACCAGCCGGCAAATCTCCCTCCAGCCGCGTGCCCGCAACAAAGCACGCGTGGTGAAGAGACACCGGCTGTTCACAAACCACCACTATGAGGAGACGATGAAGAAACACTCGACCCGTTCCGATTCATCCGAGTCCCATGACACGGGATCTCGCCGAAAAACGCCCAGCCGCGTCTCCAAGCAACGGGCCGTGGAGCGGCTCAAGCGCGACACGGAGGCGGTGAACCAGGCCAGTCTGCTGACCCCCCTCCGGCGGCAGGGCTACGAAGAGCTGCCCATCGAAGAAATCCAGGACCGCCTGTCCAAGCTCCGCACTGCGCTGGCGGAATTCATCGTCTCCCGGAGGGCTTAATGCCGTACTACTATTTTGACTCCACGGCGCTCGTCAAGCGCTACAGCCGCGAACGTGGCTCCCGCATCGTCAACAGCCTGATGACCAAGCGGGAGAAAACGATCATCGTCGGAGGCCCCACAATCACCGAGTTCTACGCATTGTTTGCGCTCAAGGCACGCGAAGGGCAGTTGACCCGCGACGACTGGTACTCGGTCCTCTTTAAATTCGAGGCAGAGTCCGCGCGGGGGGTCTACCACTTCGCCACGCCGACGAGCGAAACATTTACCGCCACCAAGCAATTACTCCTGGACTATCCCGTTCTGCGCGCGCCCCAGGCCGTGCACCTCATGCTCGCGTACGAATTTCGATCGTTACGGCTGTCGGTCGTCAGCACGGACCGGCAAATTCTTGAATTGTGCAAGCCGCTGGGAATGAATCCGATCAATCCGGAAGAGGATGAATAAGCCGCACGCACACGACGAAGGGGGTTGGACGTGACTTATTGGGTGAAAGTGGTTTTCGTGGACAATCAGGAATTGCTGGTGAAAGACGCCATCCGGCACACCATCAGCGAGGACATGGAAGTGCTGGAAGTGGATACCGCTCGGGAAGTCACCATCATTCCGATGAAGCAGATTAAGTACGTCTCCTGCGACGCGACCGTGTTCGCGCAAAAAGGCAAACCACCGGCCCCCAAGTAATCGCCACTACTTCCCCGCAAGCCGCTTGGCCAAGCGCCGCGCCAATCGCACCATGCCGGGCGACCGGTCGGCCGGATCGAGCAAGACATTCAGCACATGCACTTGCGAGCGATCCGCGAGCGCCGCGCTCAACGCGCGGACCAACTCACCGTGTGTCCGAACCAGGTACCCGACTCCGCCTCCGATCAGTTCGCAGATTTTCTCATACCGCCAATCGTGAATGTCGTTGAACGGGCCTTCCATGATTTCCCGCTCCGTCGAATACCCGCGGTTGTTCAACACGATCACGATCGGCGACAGCTTGTGCCGCACGCAGGTCGACAATTCGGTGCCCGTCATTTGAAACGCGCCGTCGCCGACCAGCACGATCGGACGCAGCGCCGGATCGGCAAAGCCGACGCCGACCGCCGCCGGCACGGCAAACCCCATCGAGGTGTAGTACGCCGGCGCGATGAACTCAAACCGCCGG
>JAIBHQ010000165.1 GCA_020028595.1 Nitrospirota bacterium | reverse complement strand
AGTAGCTAATAGCGAGTAGTCCGGATTCTTATCTATGCGCTGCCGGCTATTCGCTATTCGCTTCATTAGAAAAACTCGAACATCCACTCTTTCATTCTTCCAAAGACTCGGCCGACTCGACGCCCGTTCCGGCCTGCCGCGTCCATCTCATCCGAGTGATGGCACGCATGCAGAATCAGGCCGACGCCGGTGGCGTGCATCGGCGTTCCCGCGATGTCGCGCAACCCTTCCACGCCGTGCGGGACGCCGCGCCGCGCCGGCAGATTCAGCACCCGCTCCGCCGCATCCGGCATCCCTTCCAGCATGGAGGTCCCGCCGGTGATGACCACGCCCGCTCCCAGCACGCCCTCGTATCCGGCCCGCGTGATCTCGTGACGCACCAGATCGAACATCTCGTCCGCGCGCGGCTCGATGATCTCGGCCAGTTCGCGCCGGGACACGGTGCGCGCCGGCCGCTCGCCCATGCTCGGCACCTCCAGCGTCTCGTTGTCCTTGACCATGTCCACCCGGGCGATGCCATGCTTGATCTTGATCTTCTCCGCTTCCGTCTGCGACGTGAGCAGCCCGATCGCGATGTCCTTCGTGACATTCTGCCCGCCGATCGGCAGGATCGCCGTGTGGCGGATGCTCCCGTCCACGAAGATGGCCAGATCGGTTGTCCCGCCGCCCAGGTCCACCATCACCACGCCCAGCTCCCGCTCTTCCTGGCTCAACACGGCTTCGCTCGAGGCCAGCGGCTGGAGCACGATGTCCACCACGTCCAGGCCGGCGCGATTGACGCACTTGACGATGTTCTGCGCCGACGTCACCGCCCCCGTGATGATCTGCACATCCACTTCGAGCCGCGAGCCGGACATGCCCAGCGGCTCTCGGACGCCGTCCTGATCGTCCACCATGAATTCCCGCGGGATCACGTGCAGCAGCCGCCGGTCCGGGCCCAGCACGGCCATGGAGCGGGCCGATTCGATTGCGCGGTCGATGTCCGCGCGGGTGACTTCCTGTTTTTTCAACGCGACGACGCCCCGCGAGTGCACGCCGGTGATGTGGCTGCCGGCAATGCCCGTGTACACGGATTCAATCTGGACGGCCGCCATCAACTCGGCTTCTTCCACGGCCTTCTTCACGGATTCGACCGTGCTCTCGATGTCCACGACGACGCCCTTGCGCAGGCCGCGGGACGGATTGGACCCGACCCCGATGATGTTCACCGTGCCTTCCTCCGTCACCTCGGCCACGATGGCGCAAATCTTCGTCGTCCCGATGTCCAAACCCACCACGATATGATCTCGTCTAGCCATGCTGGTCACCCCCTCCCGTGCAGAGTCACGTTCAAAGTCATGCTTCGGGCGCGGCGGCCTCGATGCGTCATGACAGTTGTTCCCGCTCGCGCACAATCACCTTGTCGGAAAACCGCAGGTCGATGTCGGACTGTCCCTTCCCGGCGCCGGTCCGGCGCACCGGCTCCACCGCGCGATACCGTTCCCATTGCTCATCAAACGGCAGGGGCCCGAACTGGAATCGCATCCCCTGGACATAGGCCACGGCGTGCTCCGGATCGCTCATGTCCACCTCGGGCCGGCCGTCCAGCGACTGGGCCAGCAATCCGGCCAGCCTGATCCCGCTCTGCGCGGCATGACGCAACCGGTCGTCGCCGAGCAGCAACCGTTTCGGGTCGACCCCGACCACCACCGGCAACTCCGGACGGTCCTGTTCCGCCAGCGCCAACAGCACGACTCCCTCCTCATCCAGCAAAAAACCAGCGGACGGCGTTTTCAACACTGCCGCCGGACGCCGTTCGGCGATCTCCACCGACAACACGTGCAGCGGCAGACGGCTGACAGATGCCGATTTGATCCACGGATGCGCCGACGCGCGCGCCTCCAATTGATTCGGACTGATCGACAGCAATGTCGCGCGGGCATCCAGTTGCAGCCGATCCATCACCTCGTCGCGCGTCACCGTTCGAAGACCGGTCACCCGCACCTCCCTGATTTCGAACCAGCCGGCGACCACCGGCCCCGCCATGCCGTAAAATTGAACCGCCACCCAGACTCCCAGCAGGAGCGCTACGCCCCTCACAGTCGCTCGAATGGTTTGCCGCACACGATCAACCGGCCCGCGGGATGCCGCCGGCCGCGGGATATGGCGCCGCATATTGGGACGCGGCCCTTTCGTCCGGCCGAATCTGGTCATCGCCAATCGCTTCAGCATCGTGCCGCCTTCGCGCGACGCAGCGCGGATTTCAATATCTCCTCCGTGAGCGTGTCATAATCCATCCCAGCCTTGGCGGCTGCCATCGGCAGCAGACTCGTTTCCGTCATGCCGGGAATCGTATTCACTTCCAGGACGTAGGGCTTGCCTCGCGGCGTCACCCGAAAATCCACCCGCGCCGCACCATCGCATCCCAGAATATCGTAGGCCTGCACCGCCAGGTCCGTGACCTGCCTGTTGACCCTGGCCGGCAACGGCGCCGGGCACAGGTAACGGCTGCGTCCCTTCGTGTACTTGGCGGCATAATCGTAAAATCCGCCGGGCGCGACGATCTCGATCGTCGGTAATGCCCTCGCCCCGCGCGGTCCTCCGAGCACGGAGACGGTGATCTCGTGGCCGGGGATGTAGGCCTCCACAACCGCCTCGCGATCGTGCGCATGGGCGCGCCTGAGCGCCGCGCGCCACTCGGACGCTTTCCGGACGATTGAAATTCCGATCGTCGAGCCCTCCGCTGCCGGCTTCACAATCACCGGCCACTTCAATCGAGCCGGTTTCGAAGCTGCCGCGCCCTTCCGGACGACACATCCATCCGGCACCGGAATCCCGTGGCAGGCCAGCAGCGTTTTCGCCGTCACCTTGTGCATCGCCATCGCGCTGGCCCGGACACCGGAGCCCGTGTAGGGCATGCCGATGGTCTCCAGCAATCCCTGGATCGTGCCGTCTTCTCCGCCCGGCCCGTGCAACGCGAGAAACGCCATCTCCACCTTTTTGGCCTGCAGTTGCCGCAACAGCGAATCGTTCACGTCGATCGCGACCGCCCGATAGCCCCGGCGCAGCAGCGCCCGATGCACGGCCTGCCCGGTCCGCAACGAGATCTCCCGCTCCGACGACCGCCCGCCCATAAGGACTCCAATGCGAAGCCGAGTCATGGGTGATGAGTAATGGGTCATGAGTTTTTGTTCGTTGCCACTCGTCCCTTGCCACTCATCACTCGTCACGGTCTTTACGATTCCCCGACAATCTTCAGTTCCAGTTCGAGCGTCGTCCCGGTCTGCGCTTCGACCGCACGCCCGATTTTCTTGATCAGCGCGATCACGTCGGCCGCC
>JAIBHQ010000164.1 GCA_020028595.1 Nitrospirota bacterium | reverse complement strand
GGATGAATTGAAATAGACCTGCAAAAGAATCGGCACGGCGATCAAGAGCACATGGCTGAACTTGCCGGTGATGTTCTCCGCCTGGAAGGCAAAGATGAACACCAGTGTCGCCAGGAGGGCCATGATTGTTACCGGCTGGAACTTCGGCAGGAGAGTGTCGTCAAGCCAGGCACGTCCGTGGGTGCGAATGGCCCAAATCCTGATCAGCACGCCGGCCGCAAGGGGAATCACGATAAAGATGATGACGGAATACAGCAGCACCAGAAACGGGACCGTCAGCGACGACGCACCGCTGACCAGCAATCCGACCAGGGGAGCAAACAGCACCAGCATGACCAGGTCGTTCACCGACACCTGCACCAGGGTATAGGCCGGATCGCCATCGGTGAGGTAGCTCCAGACAAACACCATCGCCGTGCAAGGCGCTGCAGCCAGGATGATCGCACCCGCGATGTATTGATCGGCCTCGGCCGGCGTCATCCATGCAGCAAAGACATGCCGGAAGAACAGCCAGGCCAGAAAAGCCATCGAAAAGGGTTTCACCACCCAGTTGACGAACAGGGTCACGAGCAGGCCCTTCGGCCTTTTACCGACGTTCTTGATCGAGGAAAAATCCACCTTCATCATCATGGGAATGATCATCAGCCAGATCAGTACGGCAATGGGGACATTGATCTGGCTGTCCCGGCTGAACTCCCACCCTCTGAGCGTGGACATGGGGCCGGGCATCCACATACCCAGTGCGACTCCAACGACCATGCAGAGCCCGACCCAGACTGTCAGATACCGCTCGAACAAATTAAGCCTTTTATCTTGAGCAGATGTGAGTGTGAAATCAGACGCTAGTTCCATGAGTTCCAGGCTCCTCTTAATGTTTTCATTACATTATTCTCGTGCGCCATTAATCAAGAAATCTTGCTGAATAAAGACAAAAAAATAGCTAGTCGCAGGGTCGTGTCTGACGCGGAGCTGTATGGGCCTTGGACTTCAGACCTTTGATCAGCTCGTCCAATTCCTCGATCACTTCCTGGTTAAGGGCGTAATAGACCCACCGGCCGTCTCGTCGATCGGAGAGCAGACCGGCATCCTTAAGTGTTTTCAGATGAAAGGACAGGCGCGATTGTCCGGTTTTCAGAGTATCTGTCAGATCGCAGACACATTGCTCGCCGTCTGTCAGCAGCTCCAGAAGCTGGAGTCGCGTCTCGTCAGAGAGTGCATGGAACAGCTGGATTGTCCGCGTTCGATCTCTTACCTTGAGCTGATTCATGATTCCAATATATCAATATATATTGATAAGTCAAGAGGGCTAGCCTGCCACATGCACCGAATCGTGCCGGCTGCCGACAAGCCGGATGCGTGGCCCCGCCGCCGTTCCAAGATAGGAAACCAGATGGGCGGGGAGGGCCCGCGCACGCGTGCGCGCCTTGCGCCAATGTTTTTTGATGATGGCTGACGATCGAAGATCCAGAGCGCGGGCCAGCTTCCGGAACTGGACCCGGTCTTCATATTCGCCCAGGACTGCTTGTGCGTGATTGAGCCGTCGAACCAATGCAGGCATGGCGTCGGGCCTGTCCAGCGCCCATTCTTCCTGATACCGGATGGATTTGATCAAGAGCCGCAGCCGGTGAAGCGTTTTGCGCCGGGGCTTGGTGCCGACCTTGACGGTCACCTGTTGGAGGGCGTCTGCGTGGGCATGCCGCGCCGCCCGCATCCGGTCGGCGAGCCACTCTGGATTCGCGGGAGTTGGAGACAGCGCATGCCGGCGGACGATCCGTTCAATCGCTGCATAGGTGTGCGACCGTTCGAGCTTCTCGCGTGTGGCGCGGAGGCGGCGCTTGACGGCCTTGCGATCGGATCGTGGCGCATCGAGCTTTGAGAGGTACCGTTCGAAGACCTGCAACGTTCGCAGCTTGCTCAGCCGCATCACGCAGCGCGCGACGCGGTCCGCGTTGCGATCTTCGCCGACCAGTTCGAGATAGGCCTGGAGTCTCCGCAGATGCGTGCGCGCCCGGTGCAGCGTGGCGGAATCCGTATCGCCGCCGGACAATCGTGTGAGTGCCTGGAGCACGACCGCGCGATAGCGGGCCGGACGGTCTTCAGTGAGATTGGGCTCGCTCATGCGCACCGACCTTTGGTAACGTGGGAAAGCCTATGGAGTGCATCTTATTCCGACATGGGATCGCGGTCGAGCGCGCCGACTGGGATGGCGAGGAGAGCCTGCGCCCCTTGACGCCCAAAGGCGCCGAAAAAACGCGTGAAGCCGCCGCCGGGCTGCTCCGGCTGGAGTTGGAACCCGGATATCTCTGGACCAGCCCGCTGGCGCGCGCGTTCGACACGGCCAAGATCATCCGCCAGATGCTCTGCCCCCGCATCGAGCTGCATGTCCACGAGGTGCTGCAGCCGGAAGCCTCACCTGGCAAGCTGCTGGCGTTGCTGGCCTCGCTGCCGTTGGATTCCACGGTGATTTGCGTTGGGCATGAACCACACCTGGGAGAAACCGCCGGCCTGCTGCTGTTCGGGAAACCTGTCACCGGGTTATCGTTCAAGAAGGCCGGCGCCTGCTGCCTGCGTTTTCTCGAGACTCCGAAAGCCGGCCGCGCCGAGCTGCGCTGGTGGATGGGACCGTCTCAGCTCAGGAGCCTTCGGTAGCAGAATCCGCCGCGCCGGCGGGGACGCGGGCGAGCCCGCGGCTGCGCGCGCTCCTGAGCAGCGGCTGGATCTTGGCCCGCAAAAACTCCTGGATCTCTTCGAGTGATTTTCGCGCATCCACCACTTCGAATTTGAACTCCTCGGCCATCTTGTCGAATTCCTCGATCATCAACGTCTGATATTTCTTAAAGCTGTCGTAGAGATCCGTTCCAAGTCGCAGATCCATGCCGGATTCCCAGTAATTCATGCCGTTGCTTTCAAGCACCCGCAACGCCAGTGTATCGGCGTCGATGCGCAAGTAGCAGACCAGGTCCGGGACGATGGCAAAGCCGAAGACATCTCGGATCCAGGTCGGGTCTCCGCTCCGGACCGTCGCCCGGGCAAACGCCGTATAGATGTACCGGTCCGCCAGCACGATGAAGCCGGAACGCAGGGCTGGGATGATCTGATGCTCGAGCCGATCGGCAAAATCGGTGGCATAGAGCAGGCTGAGCGACCAGTGGTCAAGAATGTTGCCTTCCTTGGCGGTGTCGATCGTCCTGGACATGAGACTCGACCGTGTCCACCCGGTCGTGATGACGCCGTACCCCTGCACCTCGAGCCATTCCTGCAGCAGCTCGATGTGCGTGGAACGCCCGACGCCGTCCGTCCCCTCGATGACGATCAGTTTGCCC
>JAIBHQ010000163.1 GCA_020028595.1 Nitrospirota bacterium | reverse complement strand
TCCCCTACGCACGCCGGGTACGAGAAACCTACACACGGATTTGATTCGTCTATTCGTTCAAGGCAGATCGTCGGCTATTCCAGGCTTGGCAAGTTGTCCAACGCGAGCTGGAGAGAATCGGCAGGAGGAGGGGGTTATGAGCGTGCAAGTTGTGGCACGTGGTATTGGGGGCGGTCTGTTGGCCTGGATGCTGGTGATGGGAAATCCCGTCCATGCAGCCAATGAGGCTGAAACGGGCGAGTTGCTGGTGAAACTGGTTTCAGCCGGCCGTGCGGTCGTGACGGAGAACCAGGAATTGATCAACGATGCCTCGAAAGGCGACAAGGGTTTCACGCCGCAAGTGTTCGAGAAGAAGCAGGTCGCGAAGTTTAAGGAAAAGACCAACATTGACCTGAGTAAACCGGACGGCTCTGCTCAAACCAGGCTGTTGCTGGCGCTGCTGGAGGCCGGCAGGGAAGTCGTCGAAGACAACCAGTTTAAGATCAACAAGCAGGGCATCGGATTCAAAGGATTCATTCCGGCTGTCTGGGGGCGGCTGGCGGGGGAGAAATTCGGACAAAAGACAGGCATCAAGCTGAAGCTGACCAACATGGACTACCGGTTTCCCGGCAACAAGCCGGATGAATTCGAGGCGGAGGTATTGAAGCTCTTTGCCGATGCGAACTATCCGAAGGGGAAGGAATATACCCGGATGACGGTGGTCAACGGCAAGCCGGCGCTCCGCATGATGGCGCCGGAATATGCCGGAGCCAAGTGTCTCGGCTGCCACGGAGAGCCGGTCGGCGAGCGCGACATCACGGGCAATAAGAAGGAAGGGTGGAAGGAAGGCGGGCTGGCCGGGGCGATCAGCCTCGTCATTCCGGTGAAATAGCGTCGGCATTTTTTGATCGCACGATATTTTTGGATGGAGGGTGGGCTTCGATGAGCAAGATTGTGATTGTGGATGATTCCTACGCCGAATTGCAGTTGATCGAAAGCGTCCTGAAGGGCGCCAATCATACGGTGGTCTCATATCCCAACACCGACAAGTTGGAGGACAAGCTGGCGGCCGAGCGTCCAGACCTCGTCGTCATGGACGTGGTGATGCCTGGGCGGAACGGGTTCCAGGCGTGCCGGGATTTGAAAAACGACGACCGCTTCAAGAGCATTCCGGTGCTGCTCTGCTCGTCCAAGGGGCAGGAGAGCGACAAATTCTGGGGACAGCAGCAGGGCGCCAACGGCTACGTGGTCAAGCCGTTCAAGAATGAGGATCTGCTGGCCGCGGTGAAGAAGCTGATCGGGTAGGCGGGCGCGTCGATCGCAATGGAGAATATCAACCTACCGGTTTCGCAGGGAGAGCCGGCCGCGGCGCGCGGGCGCGCGGGCAGTCTGAGCCGGGTGTGCCTGCTGACGCTGGGAGGGGAGATCTACGCCGTGGACCTGCGCCACGTGCGGGAAGTGTTCGAGGTGGATGTGATCACGCCGGTGCCGGGCATGCCGCCTGCGCTCGTCGGGGTGACCAACGTGCGCGGCGCCGTGATTCCGGTCATGGATCTCCGCCGCATGCTGAACCTGCCGACGGGAGGGCCGCCGCCGCCCTATGCGGTGATCATCAAGCACGGCAACCATCAGGTGGGCGTGCTGGTGGAGCGGGTTCCCGAGATCAAGACGGTGCAGACGGAGCAGTTTCTTCCCACGCCTTCGGGCGATGCAAGAGAGGGGAAGCCCTTCCTGACGGCCGTGCTGCGGCTGGACGATCGGATGGGCGGGGTGGTGGAAGTGCCGACGCTGCTGGCGTGCATGGAAACAGGAAGCTGAATCGCGGAGCGCAGAGAATAACGAAGGAGGACGTATGCTGGGGTTCTTGAAAAATCTCCCGACGTTGACGAAGCTCAATCTCGGGTTCGGCGTGCTGATCGCGGCGACCCTGCTGGTCGGATTTCTTGGCATCCAGGGCCTTCGCCAGGTCGGCGGACAGCTCAAGGTCGTCTATGCCAACTCGACGACGGCGCTGGCCAACCTGGGAACGTCGATCAGCAACCTGGGCCTCTACCACGACACGTTGCTGAGCATCGGCCGCGCGACCCGCAAGTCTGATTTCGACGAAGCCACCAGGTCGCTGCCTCAGCTCAAGCGCCAGGTGCTCGAGCCGCTGCAGTCATATTCGGGCGGGCAGATGCACGTGTCGCGCAGCAACCGCGACGAGACCAAGGACTTCGTGGCGCTGGATAAGGCGCTGAAAGCCTACTTTACGTCCGCGGAGGGCGCGATCAGCGCATTCCAGGACAGTTATGCCCCGAACTTGAAAGAGGATCAGCGATCCGCGATGCGGGAACTGGGGCAGCTGGCCTTGTCGGTGGAAATCGCCGACAAGTATGGCGTCGCATCCAGGCAACTCAACCGCCTGCTGGAAACGGTGCAGGACGTGGCCAAGGACCTCAACGAAGATGGACAGGACATAGCCTCGGCCCGGACGCGTCTCATGATTATCGGCGCGGTGCTGGCAATTCTCTTCGGGGCAGGCATCGCCTACATACTGGCCCGGTTCATCTCGCGGGGCGTGACGGAAATCGCCGAAGTGGCGGCGCAAGCGGCGTCCGGCCAGTTGCAGGCCCGCGCTCGCGTCGACAGCCGGGACGAGCTGGGGCGCATGGCGAGCGCCTTCAACGCGATGCTTGACCGGATCGGCGGCCTCGTGCAAACGGAAACGGAACGCGACCAGATGCAGCAGCGCCTGATGCAATTCCTGGTGCTGGTGTCCGAGGTCAGCAAAGGGGATCTGAGCAAGCGGGGCGAAGTGACGGCCGACATGTTCGGGAATCTGTCGGACGCGTTCAACCTCATGTTGGACCGGTTCGGGCAGTTGATGCGGCAGGTGCGCGAGTCGGCCGAACGCGTCAATGCGTCCGCCATCGCTCTGCGCGAATCCGCCAACCAGATGACCACCACGGCGCGGCAGCAGGCGCAGGAAAGCGAGCAGGCGCTGTCGGCGGTCGAGGGTCTCACGCAGTCCATGCGGCAGGTCGCCGACACGGCCGGCGCGTCCTCGGAGAGCGCGAAGCAGGCCTTGACGGCCACCGAGCGGGGCCGCGAAGCGGTGCAATCCACGGTGCAGGACATGCAGGGCATCCGGGGCGCGGTGCAGCGCATGTCCAAGCAGGTCAAGGGCCTGGGCGACCGCTCGCTGGAAATTTCACAGATCGTATCCACCATTCGCGACATCGCGGCCCAGACCAACCTCCTGGCGCTCAACGCCGCCATCGAGGCGGCGGGCGCCGGCGAGGCCGGCGCCCGGTTCGCGGTCGTCGCCGACCAGGTGCGGAAACTGGCCGAAAACTCCACGCAGGCCAC
>JAIBHQ010000162.1 GCA_020028595.1 Nitrospirota bacterium | reverse complement strand
TCTAATCGTGATCGGCGTGGGCGTGGAAGACTGAACGCCGGTGGTGCACCGACGGCTTGCGCGGCGAGAAAGAGAACAGCGTGATGGCCACAGCAAGTTGTTTTTTGACAATTCGAAACTGGTTACGAAATTGCATAGTAATCGGTCGCTTGCAAATGACAAATCACGGAGGATTTTGATCCTTGAACAGCCGCCATCCGCCGGTTGACACACCCGCCGACCAAGCGTAAGATTTGCTTTATGGCTCGTCTCTGTACCTTTCTGGTGTTTCTCCTGCTACTCCTGACGTTCAATGCCTACGCGTGCGTGCTGCCATTACAGACTTCTACTCAAATGGACTGTCCGTCGAATACAGGAGAACTATCACGTCAAGCGTGCGATGCGTTTCTGGAAATCGGCCCGCACTCTCAGCATAGTTCCGACAACGGTTCCTCACCGATTCATCTCGATTTTGCTGTCGTGATTCAACAGCCTGATGCGGCGGTCACTGCTGCTCAACCTACTCACCAACTTCCCGGGCGCGACACTCCTACACACCCTTCAATCCAAACGACTGTCTTAAGAATCTGATCTCTCCTTCTCGGGCTAAGCTGATCCATACGCGCAAGTCTTACAGGCGCAGAACATTTATCGCCTGGAACGTTTCACCTTGGATCGACGTACGGACAATAACCTATGAAAGGGGGAGCCATGCGAGCTATAAGCAATATAAGCAGAAGAAAATTTATGTCTAGGGGCGTGTCTCTGTTGGCCGCTGGTGCTTCGATGATCATGCTGCCGAGGGTGGCTACTGCGACTCCCGACGTGGTCAGCAATCCTATGCGAATGCCCGGTGCGCTGCCGCAGCTTTCCACACTTGAAGCTTCACGAGTAGCCGCTATGGAAGGCGGACATCATGCGAACGAGGAAATGAGTAAATGCATTCAAATTTGTCGAGACTGCCATGCGATGTGCACCCAAACAATCGCGCATTGTTTGAAACTCGGTGGGCGCCATGCGACACCCGATCACATTCGCTTATTGGTGGACTGTGCACAGATGTGCGCGACGAGTGCTGATTACATGCTTCGGGAGTCACCGTTTCACGACCGGACGTGCCGCCTATGTTCCGAGCTGTGTAAGCTGTGCGCGAAGGACTGCGAACAAGTGGCAGGAGACGATCAGATGGTAAAGCAGTGCGTCGAAATGTGCCGACGCTGTGCGGAATCTTGTGAGCGTATGGCGTCTAAAGGTGCGGCTTAGCCCACCAGAAGAAATGGGAGATAGTCTCAAGTCTGCACTTGGGTTGAACTGAATTCGGAGGGGGCGGTCAGACAAAACTTTGGCTGCCCCCTACCCTCTAAATTCCTAAACCGCGAGTCGCCGTACGATTGTGCTCATTTTGTGCTCAACTCCACCTCACTCCAGCCTATTCCAGCCTACTCCAGCCAACGTGGACTTCCCTGGACTTCCCCCGATTCAGTGGACACCGCTGGTTGACTGAGCGGTCCGCCGTTCGAACTCCACCGGGCTGAGATAGCCCAACGTGGAGTGGCGACGGGCCCGATTATAAAATCCCTCCAGATACTCAAAGATCTCCGTTCGCGCTTGCTCGTGCGTCAGGTACTGGTGGCCATGGAACAATTCCGTTTTGAGTGTGGCGAAGAAGCTCTCCACCACGGCGTTGTCCCAGCAATTGCCGGGGCGGCTCATCGAGCACCGGATGCCGAAGGCCACCAGCCGCTGCTGATAGAGTGCGGCCCCATACTGGCTACCCCGATCTGAATGATGCAGGAGCCCGGCGGAGACGCGCCGGTGCCGAAGGGCCATCTCCAAGGCGGTCAGAGTGAGGGTTGTGGTCAGCTGCGCATCCATGGCCCACCCCACAATGCGCCGCGAGTACAAATCCATCAGCACCGCGACGTAGAGCCAGCCCTGGCGCGTGGGGACGTAGGTGATGTCGCCCGCCCACTTCTCATTCGGCCGGGTCGCGGCAAACTCCCGCCGCAAGATATTCGCCGCGACGATGTCCGGGGCGGCCACTCCACGGGGTCGCCAGACCCGGCGGCGGCTGACACTCCGGATCCCATGAAGCCGCATCAGGCGGGCGACGCGATGGCGGCCCACCTGGAGCCCTTGTGTCCGCAGATCCTGATGAATCCGCGGACTGCCATACCGGCCTCGCGAGGCCTGATAACAGGCCCGAATGTGCGTTACGAGCCACTGATTCTGCTGCGCGCGAGCGCTGGTCGGACGCCGGCCCCACGCATAAAAGCCGCTCCGGGCCACGTTGAGCAGCTGACACAAGACGCTCACCGGGTAGTGCGCCTTCTCCGCCTGGATGACGCGATACCTCATGACGACTCCTTGGCAAAGAAGGCGACCGCTTTTTTTAGGATGTCACGCTCCATCCGTAACTGCTCCACTTCCCGGCGCAAGACCTTGAGCTCCTCCGTCGCTAGGAAGCAATTGGACCCCAGGGGGGCGGCAGCGGCTTGCCGTGTCCATCGACTGAGCGTCGGCTGGGCAATGCCCAACTCCCGCGCCACCTGACAGCCGCTCTTGCCACTGCGCCGGCACAGGTCCACAGCTTGCTGCTTATACTCGGGGGTGAAACTCCGCCGCTGGTTGCTCATCCGGCACCTCCCTGCGCGCTCATTATGCACAGAAGGTGTCTACAAAATCAGGGGAGGATCACGTTGGCTGGAATGGGCCTGAGTGAGCCTGAGTAGGCTGGAGTAGGGTCCGGGAAACGGTTTCCTAAACCGCGGGTCGGACGGTTGGTAACTGGACCCACTCACATCTGATCTTCTAGCTCGTCACCGCTCCTTCGGAGGCTGACGACACGTGCCGGGCGTATTTGGCCATGACGCCGGTGGTGTAGCGCGGGACGGGCGGCTTACACTTTTTCAGGCGCGAGACGATCTCTTTCCGGGTCAGCTCCACTTTGAGCTGGCGCTTGGCCACGTCGAACACGATGATGTCGCCATTCTTCAGCGCGGCGATCGAGCCGCCTTTTATCGCCTCCGGGGCGATATGGCCGGCCATCAAGCCATGCGTGGCACCGGAGAAGCGGCCGTCGGTCAGGAGCGCGATCGAGTCGCCAAGGCCCGCCCCGACAATGGCGGCGGTCACGCCCAGCATCTCCCGCATACCCGGCCCGCCTGCCGGCCCTTCGTAACGGATTACGACCACATCACCGGCCTTGATCTGCCCGGCCTTGACGGCGGCGAAGGCATCTTCCTCCCGGTCAAAGACCTTGGCTGGCCCTCGGAACTTCATCATGGAATGCCCTGCCACCTTGACCACGCAGCCTTCCGGGGCAAGGTTCCCCTTGAGGATGACCAAGCCACCAGTGGGCTTAATGGGA
>JAIBHQ010000161.1 GCA_020028595.1 Nitrospirota bacterium | reverse complement strand
CAGAAACCGAGGAGTAAGGCGGCGATGGGCGATAGGCAATGGGCTATAGGTCGGAAACAGGCGTCTCCGCACCTATCGCCTATTGCCCATAGCCTCTAGCCTGAACACCGAAGGCAATGCCATGAGCGAATATATCCAGGAAATCCGTGCGTTGACGATGCGGTGGGTCCGCCGGTTGAGCCGCGAGAAGTTCAGCATGCTGTTCACGCTCGTGCAGCCGATGCTGTTCTGGCTGATCTTCTTCGGCAATCTGTTTCAGCGCGCCGCCGATCCGCAGGTGACCCAGGCCCCCAACTACATCAGCTTTCTCGCGGCCGGCGTCGTGGTGATGACGGTGCTGAACAACGGCCTGGCCGGCGGGGTGGACTTGCTCTTCGACAAGGAAAACGGCTTTCTGGAGCGGCTCATGTCCACGCCGATCAACCGGACGTCGGTCGTGCTGAGCCGGTTCCTGTTCGTCACGACGATCACGTGCCTGCAAGTCCTGGTGATCCTCGGCGTGGCCTGGTTCTTCGGCGTGGAGGCGGCGACGGGGCTTCCCGGCATTGCCGTGATTCTGCTCATCAGCATGCTGTTCGGCGTGGGGCTGACGGCTATTTCCATGGCGCTGGCCTTTTCCGTCAAAAGCCACGGCGATTTCTTTTCGGTCCTGGGGTTCCTGTCGCTGCCGATGATTTTTCTGAGTTCGGCGCTTGTGCCGCTGCAGGCCATGCCGGCCTGGATGAGCATGCTGGCGAAGTTCAACCCCATGACCTGGGCCATCGACGCCGTCCGGCCCCTGATCCTTTCCGGGTGGGCCGAGGCCTTGCCGAAAGTCGGCATGGTCGTGATGATCATGCTTGTGTTCGATGCCGTTTGCCTCTATGGCAGCGCGCGGGCGTTCCGCCGGGCGATGGGATAAGGGATGTCGATGCCGCCCACCGGTGCCAACCAGATCAAAGCGCTGATCAAGCTGCTGTCCGACGACAACACCAAGGTTGCCAGGACGATCGGGGAGAAGCTCATCGAAATCGGCGATCCGGCCATTCCACTTCTCCTGGAAGCCGAAATCGAACAGCCGGAGATGGCGCAGCGGATCGAGGGGGTTCTCGACGAGATTCGAGGCGGCCGGCTGGAAGAGGAATTGCGGCTGCTGGTGGAAGGTCCGGACGATCAGCTGGATCTGGAGCGCGGTGCCTTTCTCATCGCCCGCTATGCCTATCCCGGGCTGGATGTCGAGGCGTACACGCGGAAACTCGACGCGATCGCCGAGGAGGTATTGGACCGAATCGGGACGCGTGTCTCGGGAGAGGAAACGGTCAAGACGCTCGGCCGCTATCTCTTTACTGAGCAGGGCTTTCGCGGCAATACCAAGAACTACTACGAGCCGGATAACAGTTATCTCCACCGTGTCATCGACCGCCGGACCGGCATTCCGATCAGCCTCTCCGTTTTTTATCTCCTGATCGGCAAGCGTCTGAGCCTTCCGGTCCATGGCATCGGCATGCCCGGCCATTTCCTGGTGAAGTACGAAGCCGAACGCTACAAGATGTTCGTGGATTGTTTCAATGCCGGGGCGTTGCTGACCGAGAAGGATTGTCAGCGGTTCCTGATGCAGGCCGGCTACGGGTTCGAGGACAAATATCTCCAGCACAGCTCCCTGCGTGCCATTCTTGTCCGCATGCTCAAGAATCTTGTCGCCGTCTACGACAAGATGAACGAGCACGTCAAACGCGACCGTTTGACCCGTTTCATGGAGATCCTCGGCGAGAGCAAGCAGGAAGAGCGGTAGCAGCGATTCCTGCGTTCAATCGTTGACAGGCCTCCCCGCATCACCTAGAATCCGCGCGGCACGGCAGACGCCCGCAACATTTTTATCGAGGATCACGTGAAGGTTCAGGATTTTCCGGAGTTTCTCTCTGCGCTGGGACGGCAAACCGGCTCCTTTGATCCGGTCCACATTCTCTACCACCACCTCTTCCAATCCGGGTACCTGCACTTCGGATTCTGGTCGGAAGGCAGCCCCAACGAGGTCGATTTGGGTGCGCTGGTGGAGCGGTTTCGCTCGGCACAAACACGGTTTGCCGACGAACTGCTGGCCTGCTTTCCTCCCGGGACCTATCGTATCCTCGACGTGGGGGCCGGACAGGGACGATTCTCGTCGGAGCTGGCTGCCCGCGGGCATGCCGTAACGGCGGTGACTCCCTGCGCGTATCAAGCCGAACAAATCATGAAGCGCTACCCCGCGGTCACCGTGAAGAATGCGCGGTTCCAGGAGGTGGGCGTGAGCCTCCCCCCCGCCACCTTCGACCTGATTCTCTTTTCGGAAAGCTTCCGATACATCGCTCTCGATGAGGCGTTCCCGCTTTTCGACCGGCTGCTGACCCCGGGTGGATGCGTGGTCATTGCCGACTGGTTCGTCCATGCCGGCGCCAAGGCCCGCCATGGACACGATCACGATCATCATCTATTGCGAAAAGAAACGTCGGCCCGGGGCTTTACCATTGCGGTCGAGCGGGATGTGACGCAGAACATCCTTCCGACGATCAAGCTGACCTACGATGTCATCTGCGAGTTCTACATGCCCCTCGCCGGGTATGTGGCCGCGAAACTTTCCCAGAAATATCCCCGCCTGTACCGGCTCTGTCTCAGCCGGATCCTGCGGTGGTTTGAACGACGGGTCCTGCCCCAGGTCCCGGGACGAAGCGACCCGGCGGTCTTTGCCGAACGGTATCGGTACTACTTCTTTGTCTTGAAGCGCGCGCACCCTGCCGTATGACCGGCTGACTACACCGTCAGCATCGCCAAATCACGTCCCTTGGTGATCCGGCCCTTGAAGTGCCGGGCTGCCTGCCGTGTCACGTCGTAGCGTTCCGCAACCGGATAAAAGTGCGAAAGAATGAGGCGCTTGACGCCGGCAGCCTGTGCGACTTTTCCACAGTCGCCGGCATGCATGTGATTGGGCCCTCGCCGTTGGATGGGGAACGAGCAGTCCAGCACGGCCACATCGGCCTGGCGGCAAAGCTGCCGCAGGCCGGCGCAGTCCATCGAATCGCCTGAATAGGCCAGCACCTTCCTTCCGTATTCGATGCGGTACCCCAGACAGTGCAGCCGCTTGCTGTGCTCGACCGTGCGGGCCGTGATGCGGGTCCGGCCGATTCGGAAGGTCTGATCGCCGACCTCCCGGATCGTCGTCTTGAACTGCGCGGCATTGAAACCAGGAAAGTTTTTGAGCATGACGCCGAGCAGTTTTTTTGTCCCTCGCGGGCCGATCACGGTCAGGTCCGGCCGTGTGCCGACGAACCTGGAGTAGAACACCGCGTCGAAGAAGAAGTGCACGAAATCGGCAAAGTGATCGGCATGGAAATGCGAAAACAGAATGTGGCG
>JAIBHQ010000017.1 GCA_020028595.1 Nitrospirota bacterium | reverse complement strand
TTGCCAGACGATCACGCTCAGGCCGGCAGCCGGACCGCTTACTTGCAAGGGGCATCCGGCAAGCGTCCCCGCAACCAACCCGCCGATGATGCCTGTGATAATGCCGGCGGCGGGCGGCGCGCCGGAGGCCACCGCAATGCCCATGCAGAGCGGCAGCGCCACGAAAAAAACCACAATGGATGCAAACAGATCGTGCTTGAGAGCGAAGAACGGAAAATGCGTTGGCGTCAGATCGGATTTCATGCCGGCGCTATTTGAAAAGCTTCTTGAGGCTCTCCGCGGTCTTGCTCGCGGCCTCTCCCGTTTGTTTGGTCTGGTCGGTCACGGCGCCCGTGGCCGATCGGGTGATGGCGGAGAACACAGTCGAGAAGACCTGCTCCGGGGTCGCCCCGCCGGTTTCTTTGCCGATGTCCGTGAGGTGGATGTCCGGAAGGCTGAGCCGCAGGCTCGGGCCGCCGAAGCTGGCCGCCACGCGGCCGTTGTTCAGGGAGAATTTCTTGATGAGGAATTTTTTGGATCCCGGGGCCGCGGTCTTGGCCGGCTTGTCGTCGGCTGGTTTCGACGAACCGGCGGGCACGGCGGCCGTCACGTTGCCCTGGATCACGCTGAGGTTGCTGGTGGGAAGACCTTCAAAAGTAATGTCCGGAGCCTCCACGAGGATTTCGTCGATGACCACCGTGTCCGACAGAGCCGAGCGCACATCCAGACGGACACGCGCCGTGCCCAGCCGCACAGCGTGCGGCGCCGTGAAGCCCGGCGGATTACCGATCTCGAGCCCGTCGAGTTGCACCAGGCCGTTCAGCAGCTCGATGCGGACGTTCTCCAGCTTGACCGTCGTTTTGGTGAGCCCGGAGCCGATCTCCACGATGGCGGTCTGCACCAGCGTGCCGAGCCACAGGTTCATCGCGATGAAGAGGAGCACTCCCGCAGCCACGACCGCGCCGATCACGATGTTGACCCGAGTGCTCATAGACTTCTCCCGCGGCTACTCCGCCGCCTTCACGCTGTCCACGAAGTAGGGGGTGTCGCCGAAACAGGTTGAAGGCAGGTAACGAAATTCCCGGTAATGCAGGACGACCCTCTTCCCCAACAAGACGTTGACCTGCTGGGCGAGTGGTTCGTCCCACATCTTCACGCTGAACGTCCAAAGCACTGGCGCCACGCCGGGCACGGTGGTCATGGCCAGCTCGCCTTCGTAGGTTTTGCAGAGCCAGCCCTTGTGCGAAAGTTTTTGGAGGTAGCCGACCCGGTCGCCGTCCGAATAGCTCCAGTTGAAGATGAAGACGAGGTAGCCACCTATCGCAAGGATCAGCAACACCGCTGCCCACTTCAGCATGGGCCGCAGCACCGTGGTGATGAAGTCTCTGAGCCAGTCCATCTATCTATTACCTCGCAAGATCGGTGAACAGCCATGGCGCGTCGGATAGGCGCCGCTTCTCGTAGGCCGCGATGGCCGAAGCATGCTGGAGGCTGAGGCCGATCGCGTCCAATCCCTTGTACAGACAATCCTTCCGGAGCGGATCGATGTCGAACCGGTACGCCGTGCCATCCGGCGCCGTCACGGTCTGCGCGGCGAGATCCACCGTCAGTTGGCAGCCTTCCCTGGAAGCGCCCTTGAACAGCGCCTGGACTTCATCGGCCTTCAACACGACCGGCAGGATGCCGTTCTGGAAGCAATTGTTATAGAAAATATCCGCGAAGCTGGGCGCGATGACGGAGCGAAACCCCTGATCGAGCAAGGCCCAGGGCGCATGCTCGCGCGAGGAGCCGCAGCCGAAGTTATCGCGGGTCAACAAGATGCTCGCGTGTTTGTAACGCGGCTGGTTCAGGAAAAAATCCGGATCTTGCGATCCGTCTTTCCTCTTGCGCCAGTCGTAGAACAACCCTTCCCGCAATCCCGTGCGCTTGATCGTTTTCAGAAACTGCTTGGGGATGATCTGGTCCGTGTCCACGTTGACCCGATCGAGCGGGGCGACGAGTCCGGTATGGGTGGTGAAGGGCTGCATGTCGATTCTCTATTGTTTCATTGAGTCATTGACGATTGTTTCATTGGAAAAATGACTCAATGGTGAAATGAACCAATGATCAAATCGTCAATTCCAATTTCGGATGTCTACAAAGTGCCCTTCCACCGCCGCGGCGACGGCCATGATCGGCGACACCAGATGCGTCCGGCCGCCCGCGCCCTGCCGTCCTTCAAAGTTCCGATTGCTGGTGGAGGCGCACCGTTCGCCCGGCTGGAGCACGTCCGCGTTCATGGCCAGGCACATGCTGCAGCCTGCCTCGCGCCACTCGAAACCGGCGTCCCTGAAAATTTTGTCGAGTCCTTCCTGCTCCGCCTGGTGCTTGACCAGTCCCGAACCGGGCACCACCATCGCATGCACGTTCTTCGCGACCTGCTTGCCTTTTGCGAAGCTCGCCGCCAGACGCAGGTCTTCGATCCTCGAGTTGGTGCAGGAACCGATGAAGACCTTGTCGATGTTGATCTGCGTCATGGGCGTGTTGGGCGTGAGCCCCATATATTCCAGCGCCCGCTCCGTCGCCTTGCGCGATTTCTCGTCAGGCATGGCCTTCGGATCCGGCACCTTCCCGTCCACGCCGGTGACCATGCCGGGGCTCGTGCCCCAGGTGACTTGCGGCGCAATCTGCTCGGCGTTCAATTCGACGGTCAGATCGTACTTTGCGCCGGGGTCGGTCGGCAGGTCGCGCCAGGCCTTGACGGCGCGGTCGAACAGGTCGCCCGCCGGCGCCATTGGGCGGCCCTTGATGTAGGCGGCGGTCTTCTCGTCCGGCGCGACCATGCCCGCACGGGCGCCGGCCTCGATGGACATGTTGCACAACGTCATGCGACCTTCCATTGTCAGCCCGCGGATGACCGAGCCGGTATATTCGATCACATAACCCGTACCGCCCGCTGTGCCGATCCTGCCGATGATGGCGAGAATCACGTCCTTGGCTGAGCAGCGATCGGATAATTTTCCGTCCACGCGAATCTCCATCGTCCTGGGTCTGGTCTGGATCAGGCATTGCGTGGCCAGCACATGCTCGACCTCGCTGGTGCCGATGCCGAAGGCCAGGGCTCCGAACGCGCCGTGCGTGGAGGTGTGCGAATCACCGCAGACGATGGTCATGCCGGGCAGCGTGAACCCCTGCTCGGGACCGATCACGTGGACGATCCCCTGCCGGGTGTCATTCATGCCGAAGATGGTGATGCCGAAATCCCGGCAATTCTCTTCCAGCGTCTGAATTTGCTTCGCGCTGACGGGATCGGCGATGCCGAGCTTCCGGTCGGTCGTCGGCACATTGTGATCCGGCACGGCCAGCGTCGCCCCGGGCCGCCGGGGCTTCCGGCCGGCCAGCTTCAAGCTTTCGAACGCTTGCGGCGAGGTGACTTCGTGCACCAGTTGCCGGTCGACGTAGAGCAGCGTCGTGCCGTCCGGCTCCGTGTGGACGATGTGCGCATCCCAGATTTTTTCGAACAGTGTTTGGGCGGCCATAAGCGCTCCTGCAACCGGGCGAGAGCGCAGTATAACAGGTTCACCGCTGGGTCTGAAAGCGAGCACGCATCGGCGGGCGGATCGAGTGGCGCCATGCCCGGCCACATTCCAAAACTGGTGTCCATGACGACGAATCGGGTAGAATGCCGGCCGCGTCGAGACGGAGAGTGAACTGATGCGCCAGTACCGACATCGCCGAACGACGACATCCCGGCCTGCTTCCTTGAGCCTCTCCCGATCGGCCTGCGCGCTGTTCGTGGCGTGCCTGTTCCTGTGGTCCTGTGCGACTCCGCCCCCTCCGCCCCCTGGGCCGGTTTCTGTCGCATCTCCCGTGTCTCCGCCCGAGCCGAAGCGCAAGAAAGCTCCCGCTCCTCCGAAACGGCTCGTGATGACGCCTGAAATGGACGAGCGACTGGCCAACCCGCTGCTCTCGCTGCTGGAGCGGGAAGCCCAGATTCAGAATCTGGAGAAGAAGCTGGACGATGCGATCCAGGAAACCGTGCGCAGCAAAGCCAAGCTCGCCAGCCAGGAGAGCCGGGCCGAAGCCGCCTCCAATCTCGCCGAGGCGGAAGTGGGGCTGAAGACGCTCAAGAACTTCATCAAGGGGATCGAGAAGCGGCCTGACTATATGCACCTGGCCCAGCTCATGCAGACCAGCACGGAGGAGCTCAAAAAGGAGAACTATGGGGGCTCTCTTTTTCTGACCAATCAAATCAAGGCTCAGCTGAGAGATTTACAAGATAGGGTTGAGAGCGAGCAGCAAGAGAAGTCAGGCGCCACTTCGGCGAACAGATCGTCCGCCTCATCGGAGTTCGACGCGAAACTCGTCAGGTTCCAGGCGTTGCTGTCGGAGAAGGACACGCAGATCCAGAAACTGCACCGGAAGCTCGACGACACGATTCAGGAAGCGGTCCGCACCAAGTCCAAACTCCGGAGCCAGGAAAACAAAGCCGAAGCCGTTTCAAGTTTTGCCGAGGCGGAAACAGCGCTGAAGACGCTCGAGGATTCCACGTCAGCCACGGACAAGCGGCCTGAAGCGGTCCAGGCGAATGCCCTCATGAAGATGGGTGCGGACGAGCTGAAGAAGGAAAATTACAGCGGAACCCTCTACGTCACCAATCAGGTCAAGGCCATCCTGAAGGATATCCAGGACACGGCGCAGGGCCGGGAGAAAGTTGCACCGGTGGACGGCGAGGTGCTGTTTGCCCTGCCGGTCGCGCTCAAGATTGCCGCACCCGGAAAGGTTCGCGAACATCCTGCCGCTGACTCCGCCGTCGCCTGGTCCGTCGAGCGGGGTGCGTCGCCGATCGCGCTCTCCTACAAAGGCCCATGGATTCGCGTGAAAGGCGAGGACGACCGGCTAGGCTGGATGTTCTATAACCTGCTCGCCAGTCCGTGACAAGCGCGGCCGCCGGGGCGGGAGCGCGTGCTTATGCGCTGGCCATCATCACGCGATTGCGGCCGTTGTTCTTGGCCCGGTAGAGCGCCGCATCGGCGTTGACGAGCAAGAGGTCGGCCGTTCGGCCGGATTCCGGAAACGTCGCGACGCCAAGGCTGGCGGTGACTGCTTGGCGCTTATTGGCCTCGTCCCCCGTTTCCGTTGCGATCCGCTGGCGGATACGCTCGGCGACCTCAATGGCTCCCTTTTGATCCTGATCGGGGAGCAGGATCAGAAACTCCTCTCCTCCGTACCGGGCGGCAAAGTCGTTGGTTCGCAACGACGATTGTAGAATCTCTCCCACTTTCTTCAACAGCACGTCTCCTTCGGGGTGGCCGTAGGAGTCGTTGTATTTCTTGAAGTGGTCCACGTCCACCATCATGATGGAGAACGACCGTCCGTGCCGCTGGTGCCGCGAGACTTCCGCGTTCAGGGTCTCTCGCATGTGGCGGCGGTTGTGGAGGCCCGTCAGGGCGTCGGTTGAGGAGATCGCTTCCAGGGTCTGGTTCCGTTCGTTGAGCGCGAGGTTCACGGACGTCAGTTCCTGTTGTGCCTCCCGCAGATAGGCGACCATCGTGTTGAACATCGTCGCCAGGCGTTCGATCTCCCGCGGAGGATCGGCCGTGATTTCAACGGACAGGTCGCCGCCCGCCACTCTGGCGGCGCCTTCCGTCAGGCGGGTCAGGGGGCCAATGATCGTGAGCGACAGCAGATAGGCGATCAGCCCGACACCCATTAACAGCCAGGACGTGGAGATCAACGTCACGTTGCGAATGTTGACCAGCGCGCGGTAGGCGTCCTCATAGTTTTTTTCCGCCACGACACCCCACCCCAGTCGGGGAATCTGCTGCATCACCGCCAACACGTCGAGGTTGTCGTAATTCAGCTGTGCGAGCTCCCCGGGTTCTCCGGCGAAGAACGTGCGCGTGGCTTGCTCGGGCAGCTTGGTCGTGAGAGCGGAGCGCGGCGCAAGCAGTGAGCTGAGCACGCGCGTCCCGTCGGGCTTCACAATATAGAGGTGCCGCGTCTGCCCCTGGGACCATTGATGCAGCACGGCTTCCATCGAGCCGAAATTAAGCGTGGCGGCCAGCACGCCCAGGAAGCGGCCGTTCGCAGTCTTCAGCGGCACGGCCACGGTCATGACGGTTTTGCCGCGGCCTTCGTCCCAGTGCGCGCCGGTCAGGATCGGCTGGTCGAGCCTGGCCTGCTTTTGCCAGTCGTGCGGCAGCGCCACGCGGGCCGTCTGCTTGGCGCTGGCCACGATCACGGCGCCGGTCGTGTCGAGCACGAACAGGTCCTCGTAATCCGAAAACTTGTTCTGGACCGACTTGAGGTAGTCCTGGGAGCGGCGCAACACCTGCGCGCGAGTCCCGCCTCCGCGCAGCGCCTTCTCCACGTTTTCGGACAGCTCGTAGGAACCGGAAAAGACGCGCAATTCGTACACGCGCTCCTTGAGCCACAGTTCGAACTCCCGCGCGATACTGACCGACGCGCTCCGGAGTTCTTCGTGCAGCTTCCCGGTCAGGGCGGATTTGTTCTGGCTGTAGAGCAACCATCCCGTCGTCCCGGTCGGGATCAGCGTGGCGAGCACGGCCAGGATCAGGATGCGTTGTTTGACGGAATCGAGATGGAGCGTACGCAGGAAGAGGCTGAGAATCCGCTCAAGAAGTCGCAGCACAGCGGGCCTTTTGCCGAGGTTTGCGCAAGCCGATTACAGGGAGCGACTATAGCATAGTCGTCCCGCCGCGTCTTGCGTGAATAAGCCCTGCGGCGGTTGAACGGCGCAGGAGCCCCGTGCGATCATGTCTCATGGCGCACCGGCACAGACTCGAAGAGCTTCAATTCGACAATACCTACGCGCGCCTGCCGGAGGCGTTCTACGCCAGAGTCGAGCCGACGCCGCTGCCGAACCCCGTTCTGGTGAGCTTCAACCCGGACGCCGCCGCGCTGCTGGATCTGGATCCGGACGAGGCCAAGCGCCCGGAGTTTGCCGGCGTGTTCGGCGGGCAGTTGCTCATCCCCGGAAGCGATCCGGTCGCGATGCTTTATTCTGGGCATCAGTTCGGCATCTACGCCGGGCAGCTGGGGGACGGGCGGGCGATCCTGCTTGGCGAGGTGCGCAACGGTCTGGGGGAGAAGTGGGATTTGCATCTGAAAGGGGCCGGCCAGACGCCGTTCTCGCGCGACGGCGATGGCCGCGCCGTCCTGCGCTCCACGATTCGGGAATACCTCTGCGGCGAAGCCATGCACGGGCTCGGCATTCCGACGACCCGCTCGCTCTGTATCGTGGCCGGGGACGAACCGGTCCTGCGCGAACGCCCGGAGGTCGGCGCGATGCTGTTAAGGATGGCGCCCACGCACGTGCGGTTCGGCTCCTTTCAGACGTTCTTTGCCCGCCGGCAGCCGGAGCATGTGAAACAGCTCGCTGATTACGTGATCGCGCGGTTCTACCCGCATCTGGCCGGCGCGGCCGACACATACCCGAGATTCTTTGATGCGGTCTCGGTCCGCACCGCGCAGCTCATCGCCAAATGGCAGGCGGTCGGCTGGGCGCACGGTGTCATGAACAGCGACAATATGTCCATTATCGGGCTCACGCTCGACTACGGGCCGTTCGGCTTTCTGGACGCGTACGATCCCGCATTCATCTGCAACCACTCCGATCACCACGGCCGGTATTCGTTCCGGAACCAGCCGGACATCGGCTATTTCAACCTGCGCTGCCTCGGCCAGGCGCTGTCGTCGCTGGTGACGCCGCAGCAGGAACAAGAGGCCCTGGCTGCCTATGAAGCCGCGCACGCCGCGCATTACCTGGAACTCATGCGGGCCAAGCTGGGATTGCAGACATCGACATCGGAAGACGGCGTGCTGATCAGCGATCTGCTCGCGTTGATGGCCATGAACCAGGTGGATTACACGATCTTCTTCCGCGCGCTGGGTGGCTTCAAGAGCGGCGAGGCGGAGACGAATGATTTGGTGCGCGATTTTTTCACGGACCGTGCCGGGTTCGACCGCTGGGCGATTCGATATGCGGACCGGCTGCGGGTGGAAGCCGGCCGTGACGACGATCGCAGGGCGCGCATGAATCGGGTCAATCCCAAGTACGTTCTCCGGAACTACCTGGCGCAGACGGCCATCGAACGGGCCCAACAGAAGGACTATTCGGAAATCGACCGCCTCCGGCAGCTGCTCAAGGATCCCTTTGCGGAGCAACCGGACATGGATGCCTACGCCGCCCCGCCCCCCGATTGGGGCCGGCAGATCCTCGTGAGCTGCTCCTCATAACCCCGACTCATCCGCCGGGCGACACTCTGGCATATGCCGGAGCATATGCGCGAATTTCAAGCGAGAGACGAAACCATTCACGCCCGACGTGGAAGATTTTCGGATCAGTCCTGGTGCTGAAGATCGATCTGTGGCGAGAAGCGGGCGGAGTTGCGCATGCCGGGCGATTACGGCTTCTTCACCGGAGCGGTCTTCGCCGAAGCAGGCAGCTCCTTCATCAAGGCCTGGGCGTCTTCGCGCGGATTCCCCTTGAGCAGACCACGCGCCTTGTTCACATCTGCCGGCACTCCGAGCCCCTTGGCGTAGATGCGGGCGAGGATGACGCGCGGATAGGGCAGTCCTTCGCCGGCAGCGGCTTTGAAATAATCGAGGGTCCGGCTGTTGAAGGGCGCCAACTGGCCTTCCACTCCATTGGCATAGAGGGTCTCCAGCTGCGCCTGCGCCTGCTCGCTCAAGGCGGCGGCTTCGTGGAGAAGCACCGGCAGGGCCTCGCGGACGCGCCCTGCCTGCAGCAGCCCGACGCCGACGCTTTCGTCCGGGGCCCGTCCCTTGAGGTCCGACACCTGCTGCCAGAGCGAACGACGGTACGCGCCGAACGCATCCTGCACGACACGCGCCTCGCCGGCGGACCGCTTCCCGGTTGTCAGTGTCATCTTCCGCAAGCTGGCGAGCGCCTCCTTGGCCTGCGGCACTTCCTGATCGGCCGCGAGGAACCACCAGGAGATGGCGGAGGCCAGATTCCGCTCCACGCCCGTGCCTGACGCATACGCGACTCCCGCGTAGTATTGCGCCTGTGGCACGCCGGCTTGAGCGGCGGCCAAAAATTCCTTTGTGGCCTCGATCTCCTGCTTGTTCTGCTTGAGGGCCAGGCCCAGGTGATAATGCGCTTCCGCGTGGTCCGGCCTGAGCCGCAGCGCTTCCCGGTAGGACTCGATGGCTTCGCGCCGCTCGCCCAGCCGATCCCGGACGAGGCCCAGATCATAGTGTGCTGTCACCGAGTCCGGCTGCAGACTCACCGCCGTTTTGAGAGAGGCTTGCGCGTCGGCCCACGCGTGCGTGACCATCAACCCGGTAGGCGTCGATCGCACTATCCACATCGCCGCTGAGATAGAGGGCCGTCCCGAGGCTGAAGCGGGCCTGAACCAGATCCGGTTGAAGCCGCAGCGCTTCGCGCAGTTCCGCCCTCGCGCCGAGCAGATCGCCCGCCGACAGCAAGCCGACGCCTTGTGAATAGTGCAGGTGCGCGGCATCACGGCCGCCCGTCTGTGTGGGCGTCGTCTCGGCGCCCGCCGCGGCACCAGGTCCAAGACCGAACGCGGTTCCGGACACGGCAACGAGCATGGCAATCAGCAATCTGGTCATGAGGATCCTCTCTATAGGAAGAATGCGGTGGAGGGGGAGTATAGCATTCAAGACAAAAAATGAAAGGGGAGAACTACATCGAAAATTCGGCCCAGAGAAAAGTGTGATCCGACGAATTCGGCTGCTTGCGCGGTTCGACGTCCACGTCGGAGGCGACACAGTGCTCCGCCAGCGGTGGCGTCGCCATG
>JAIBHQ010000160.1 GCA_020028595.1 Nitrospirota bacterium | reverse complement strand
TCTCCGTAGGCGGCCAGCCCCATGACGATGTATTCGTCCTGATCCGGCGTGAACCCGAGATAAGCCGTCATCGCGGCGTAGAACTGGCCGAGCGAATGCGGCAGCGGGGTGCGCTGCAGCACACGAATCTGCCGGCCCTCCCCGACCGCCAGCATGGTCGTATGCGCTTCGGATGCGCCGTCCACGATGAGAATCGCCGCGCGCTCGAACGGTGAGACGAGAAAAGTGCTCGCGGCATGGCAGAGATGATGATCGAGAAACACCGGCTGGTAGCGGCCCGGACCGAAATGCCGCCGGAGGTAGCCCGGGAGAAAAGCCAGTTCCGTCCATTCCTGCCGGAGCCGCTCGGCACTCCGCCGCCCTTTGACGCGGAACAGCGCGGGTGAGCGCAGCATGGACCCCAGAGCCAGACACGCGCGCCGGCCGAGCACCCAATACTTCCACGGGACCGCAATCGCATCCACGTCACCGAGGCCGGCACCGGCATGGCGCAGACACCAGGCCATCGCCTGAACCGGCAGCGCCGTCACGTGTTTGATGCGGACAAATCGCTCCTCTTCGGCTGCCGCGAGGACGCGGCCGTCCTGCACCAATGCCGCCGCTGCGTCGCGCATGTTGGACAGGCCTAATATCAGCATAGCGAGTAGCGAGTAGCGAATAGCCGGTGGCCGCCAGTTCTCATGAACAATTGCTCACTCTGCATGATTCCATCTGTTTCTCCACGTATCGACGGAGCTGTCAGCTATTAGCTATTGGCTGCTTGCTGCCCAAGGATAAACGAGCCCGCTCAGACTGGCAAGCAGTGCAAGGGTTGCATTCCGGCATCGTTTTCGGTACGGTGGCGCCTCGAATCATCACGACATGAGGCTTTCCGTGCATCATCGGATCACAGGCATCGCGCAATCGATCCCGGGCGTCCTGCTGTTGGCCCTGCTCGCGTCGGGCTGCGACAAAATCGGCTACACACGGGCCACGCTGCCGGACATGGGACCGCAACTTCCCCTGTCGGTGACGCTGTCCCTCGATCCGTCCCTCGTCTCGGCCCAATACACCTACACAAACTCCTGTGGTCAGCCCGGAATCCCGGCGTTCGTCGGGAAGGATCTTGAGTCGGCGCTGACGGACGCGGCCGACCAGACCTTCAAAACCGTCCGCCTTGCCGACAAACCATCCGGCGAGACCAAATCCGATGTGACTGCGCAAATCACCCTGCAGCAACAGGGATTCAAGATGTTTCCGGGCGCGCTGTATGACCGCGTGCCCGCCGAGTTGCTGCTGGAGGCCGTGGTCGTCTATCGCGATGCGTCCGGAAAAGTCCTGGGCGAAGTGCCGCTGAAAGTCACGCACCGCGACCGGCTGTATCTTGCCGTCGATCAGCGCCGCTGCGACTATCTGATGGATCCGTTTGTCCATGCTGCGGCCGTGAGCATGGCCACCCTGTTCGCCAGAGCCTCCCGCGATATCCTGGGTCCGGACAGCCAGACGGCCGGCGGGTCGGCTGCGCCGGTTTCATCGCTCGTCTTCAAAACCACCGTGCTCGACGAAAACGGCAACGCGATACTGGAAGGCGGCGAGCGCGTCAAAGTCCACGTGGACCTCACCAATTCGGGCAAGACACCGATCACCGGCATCGCCGTCACGCTCGGCGGCACACCGGCCGTTGTCGCGCACTTCGCGTCTCCGACGCTGACGGTGGATGCGCTCCAGCCGGGCGAGTCCCGATCGGTCGAGTTCACCGCCACACTGCCTCAATCGATGGAAGGCCAGCGGGCGGAGCTGACGGTGTCGGCCCACGCCGCGTCCGGCGCAAGCGCGCCGGCGGGACAAACCGTCACGGCGGCACTCCGCGGAGTCAGCGGCCGATTCGACTCGGTGGACCAGGTCCCGGCCAACACGGGACTCCAACGCCCGCACACCTACGTCCTGGCTGTCGGCATCAGCACCTACCGCGACCCGCAGATCGCCACGCGAAAATATGCGTCGCTGGATGCGGAGCTCATCGCGACCTATTTCCAGACAGTGGGCGGGGTCCCGGCCGCCAACGTCCGGCTGTTGCAGGATTGGAAGGGGCTGCGTTCCGATATTGAAGATTTCATCCTGGAGTGGCTGCCGCGCCGGATGACCAGCGACTCCGTCGTCATCGTGTATTTTTCAGGACAAGCGGCCGTGTCACCGAGCGGCGAGACCTATCTGATCCCCTACGACGGCAAGCATAATTCGACGGCTCGGCTCTATCCATTGAAAGACCTCGAGGCCGGCCTGGCTCGCCTGAAAACAAAGCAGACGCTGTTCATCTTTGACGGCGGGGTGCTCTCCATCGGCCCTGCGGGCACGGTGAAACAACGGGGACCACAGTGGGGTTCCAGCAAGAGCCCGGTCCTTCACCTGATCGGCACGACGGGGGTGCGCAACGGACTTGAACCGACCAAACTGCGTCACGGCCTCTTTACCTACTATGTGCTGCGGGGGTTGAAAGGGGAAGCCGACGCCAATATCGACGGCGACGTGACATTGGGAGAGCTGGCGGCGTTTGTCGGACGGGCCGTCCCGGCTGCCGCCAAACAGGATTTCAATCAGGAGCAGCGCCCGTTCACGGTTCCGCCCATTCTTCCATCGAGCAAGTCCGCCGGCCTCGTTCTCACGAAATCGGCCGCTAAATAACAGCGCCTAAAAGTCTATCCAGTCCGTTACGTCATCAAGTCTTCAGACTTTCGACTTGAAGACTGTGCGACTTTCTGACTGCGGACAAAACAAAAGGCGGAGGGGATTGCCCCCTCCGCCTTTTTTGTTACCTGTATGAAGCTGACGACTACTCGTCCGCGCTCTTCTTGCAGAAAGCCCGCTCGTAGTTGATGATCGTCCAGGCCTCTTCCTCCGTGATCGTGCCCGGAACCAGCGACACCATCCCGGTGCCGGCGCTGCCGTTCTTGATCACCCAGAAGAGCTCGCCGTCCTTCCGCTTCTTGTGGAACTTGCAGTTCGTGAAATTCCGCGGGCTCGGATTCAGGATCGCGCCAGCCGGGCCATTTCCATCGCCGGCCTTCCCGTGGCAGTTAAAGCAGGTGCCCTTCCCCTCGAACAACGCCTTGCCCTTGGCCAGGTTCGCATCGTTCACGGGAATCGGGTTCTTCATGGCCTTCGCATCCGCCAACTCATCCGCTGGAACGCGCGTCTTGAGCGGATCCCTTTCTTCGGCCACAGCCGCCGTGGCTGCGATAAACATGAATGCGGTCAAGAGACCGATTGTCTTGAGATAACCCATTACTACTCCTCCTTGTTAAGAACCACCGTCCAACGATGCGTGTCCGCAGCCTTGATTGGCGCCTGACAGTCCGTCGGGGAAAAAAGCGGCGGAACTATAGCAATGCGCCCG
>JAIBHQ010000159.1 GCA_020028595.1 Nitrospirota bacterium | reverse complement strand
GGGCGTCTCGAAGCGGTGGGGCCGTACGCGGAGATGGCGAAAACATCCAACGAGGTGTTGCGGGTCTATCTGGGCGGTGGGCTGGGCAGCGGGCTGGGCAGCGGGCTGGGTAGCGGGCTGGGTAGCGGGCCGGGCAGCCGGCTCGCGTCGTGAACATTCTTTCTGTCGATGAGGTGATGTGATGAAGATGCACTATGCGCATTCCATGTCGTGGGGACGCATTGCCCAGATCGTGGGCGCCTTCGTGATGATTCCGATGGCCGGCCTGATCGTGGTCGGCATTTTCATGGCCAAGGCCGAGCACATTTTTGAGGAGAAAATCATCCTGACGGCGAGCCTGGCGAGATCCTACGGGCTCGAGCCCGGCATGCCGGTGCTCATGGCGGGCATTCGGATCGGCCGGGTGCGGGAGGTGGCGTTCGACGACAAGGGGACCATTCATATGGGGCTGGAGATCTACGGGCAGTATCGGGACAAGATCCGCACCGACTCCGTCGCCAGCGTCATCAAGAGTTCCCTGCTGGTGGGGCAGACGCAGGTGCAGATCGCGATGGGCAGCAAGGACCAGCCGATGATGCAGGACGGAGCGACCATTAAAGTGACGGAGCCCCGCGATATGGCGGAAATGATGGATGAGATCAAGCCGGTGCTGGCGTCCGTGCAACGGACGCTGCTTCGAGTGGAGGAAATCACCAACAGCGTGCACGCGGCCGTGCAGACCGGCGGGCAGGTGCTGGTGAACGTCGAGCGGGCGACGCGGGAGTTGCCGGTCGTGATGGCCTCGGTGCAGCGGACGGCGGACTCGGTGGAGAAGACGACGAAGACGCTGCCGGATTTGACGGCCTCGGTCAAGAAAACGGTGATGACGCTGGATCGCATCGCGGGCGACGTGCGGACGGTGACTGGAAAACTGCCGGCGGTGACGGCGTCCGCCCTGGAGGCGGTCAACAACATTCGCGCGGCGACCGAGGATGTCAGGAATCTGGCCAGGGAGCTCCCACCGCTCGTGAACACGGCCAATGCGACGATGGACGATGTCAACACCATCGTCCGTGGAGCCAAGAAAACATTTCCAGTGAGCACCATGGTCAAGAACGCGGAACCGAAGGACTCCGTCCGGCCCAGCAGCGGCCTGCAAAGTCTCCGGGGAGATCAAGTCAGCAAGTGACCGGTCAGCAATTCAGAGTCGGAGTCAGCGGGATCGTGGGCGCGGTCGTGCTCCTGGCGGCCTGCGCGGGGGAGCCGGAGAGGATCCCGGAGCCCACGCTGGCGGCCAAGGTTCGCGCACTGCATGTCCAGGGCCATCGGGCTCTGGATCGTGGCGACCGCGCGAGGGCCAAGGCTTCGTTCGAAAGCGCCAGGCAACTGGCCGAGAGTCTCGATGACCTGCCGGGGCTGGTCCAGGCGTTGAACGACATGGGTGCGGTGGCCGCGTTGGACGGCGCACCTGCACACGCGATTCAATTGCATCAGCAAGCGCTGACCATGGCCGAGTCGTTGAAGCGACCGGATCTCATCGTCGATACGCTGACGCATTTGGGAACCGCGCTGCAGTTGGCCGGGCAGCTCGATCAGGCCGCGTCGGTCTACGCGAAGGGACTGGCCCTGGCCCGGGAGACCCGGGACCTGCAGAGCGAAGCGGTGTTGCTCAACAACATCGGGTTGCTGGAGAAGCGGGCCGGCCGGAAGGAGCAGGCGGAATCCTCCTTTCGCGCGGCGCTGGCAATCAACGAAGCGCGCCACGATCGGTCGGCGCAAGCGGCCAACCTGGCGAACCTCGGACTGCTTGCCGAAGAGGCCGGCAGGTTGGATGACGCGCAGGTGCGGTTCCAGACGGCCCTGGAGTTGGACAAGGCGATGGAAAATCGGCCTGCCATTGCGGCTGATCTGGGCAGCCTGGCCCGTGTCGCGGAAGCGCAGAACCGGCAGGGCGATGCGCTGGCCTTTGCCCAGCGAGCCTACTGGAGCTATCGCGCGCTTGGCGATATGCCGCGCGCGCGGATCGAGTTGAACCGCGCGCTGGTGCTGGCTCGATCACAGGGGCAGAAAGACGCGATTCTCCAGCTTGAAGCAGAATTGAAACTCTGGCCATCTGCTGACCAACCTGATAAGCCCAAGTAGGGCGAACGGCAGCAAATTAATTACTTATCAATGCGTTATGGCGCTGCGACTCGTTGACTTTCGAGTCTGTTCACTCTATCCTCACCCGCTGCACTGTCGATGGTGCAACGTATCCCCTGTAACAGGTGCGTATTCCGTGTGATAATGAATACTTCTGAGTGCGCTGATATTTCTGACAGCATGACGCCGTTGTCCAGCCCGGTAGTGAAAAGAGCACACATGGTGTTGTTGTCCCACAGAGCATTTTTTGTCACTGCACTGCTTGGCGTCGTTTTCGGAATGCTCGTGGGGAATAATACCGCGTCGGCAGAGCCTCCCGCATCGGTCACGGTCGTGGCCGAGGGGGTGGCACCATTTTTGAAGGATATGTCGCTAGACGAAGTGCGGGGGCGGGCCCGTGACGAAGCCCGCCGCAATGCGATCGAACAGGCCGTGGGGGTGTTTGTGCGAAGCGCATCGGTACTGCATAATTCCCAGATTACGGACGAACTGATTTCGTCCGTGTCGCGGGGCGTGATCGAGCAGGAACAATGGACGGCCGAGGAAATTCAGGAAGTGAAAGAGGAGAAGAAACGGAGCGGACCGGCGATGGCGATGTATCGGACCACCGTGAAGGCACAGGTCCGGCCCGTGCGCGTCGAACGGCGTGCCGGGTTTGATGTGCGCGGGGGCTTGAACAAAACGGTCTTTCAGGACAACGAGGAAGCGCTGATCAAGATTCGTTCGACCCAGCCGGCCTATCTGCATGTCTTCAGCGTGACGCAGGACGGCGGCGTGACGTTGCTGTTACCGAACAAGTTTGTGGAGCGAAACCAGATTGCGCCGGACCAGGAGGTCATGTTCCCGAACGACACCCTGCGCGCGCTCGGCGTGCGGCTGCGCGTCAGTCTGCCGAAGGGAGCGAAGAAAGCGCAGGAATACATCAAGATCATTGCGACGCGAAAGCCAATCAGCCTGGTCGGCAGCCTGGTCGGGACCGACGCCTCGAAGGATGTCTTTAAAACATATACCGGCGGTGAAAACGGGATGATCCAGGACGTCATCAAGCGGCTGGCTCAACTCGAGGATGAGGACTGGAACGAAACGACGTTGCCGTATGAAGTGAGACCCTGACGGAGATATAATTTAAATACACGATGAAGGAAAGGGGGGCATGGCGATGAAGCGACAATTCACGAGAGGGATCATGGCGGTGCTGGTCGTCGGAGCGCTGATCGGGGTCGGTGCGACCTGGGCGCAGATGGGCGGTGTCGTGGAGCCCGCTGGT